>NZ_JAYFER010000595.1:0-9341 GCF_055795065.1 Lyngbya sp. CCY1209 | reverse complement strand
CGACAGGTGAAATCTCGTTTGTCACCAACGACAGCGACGAAAACCCGTTCAACTTTTCCCTATCTGCGAGTATCAATTCTGAAGATAATCCGACACCGGAACCTTCCCCGACTCCCACACCAACTCCCACACCAACTCCGATACCGACGCCGGAACCGACTCCGGAACCGACTCCGGAACCGGAACCGACTCCCACACCCGAACCCGACGATAATACTGAAAATCACTGTCAACCATTTCCGACTTTAAATGTTACTTTAAGTCGTTTAGTTAATTCTATTCAGGAAACTGTGGAGGGAAGCGAAACGGATGATGTGGAAATGGGGAGTGCGATCGCGGAATCGTTGAATGGATTTGGCGGAAATGACACCTTATTTGGAATGGCAGGAAGCGACAATATAGAGGGAGGTTTCGGAAGCGATATTTTATTCGGAAGTCAGGGAAATGATTTCCTGAATGGTGATGGCGGAACGGATACCTTATATGGCGGCAAAGATGACGATCGCCTGTTCGGTGGCGACGATAATGATGTAATTTGGGGAGATGTCGGAAATGACAGTATTGATGGCGGCAGTGGCGATGATTTAATATTCGGAAATAGCGAAGCCGACCTGCTGCGGGGAGAACCAGGAAATGATACCATTTTTGGCGGTCAAGGCGAAGACTCGATCGCCGGTGGTGACGGAGACGATTTGTTACTCGGAAACCGGGAAGGCGATCGCATCCAAGGAGAAAATGGCAATGATACCCTATTCGGCGGAAAAGAAGGGGATACTCTCTGCGGTGGAGAAGGGAACGATTTGTTATTTGGAAACCTAGGAAATGATGTTTTAATTGGTGGTGAGGGAGGAGATACCCTCTACGGTGGTCAAGAACAGGATACCCTAATCGGAGGAGATGGGGACGACTTTCTCAGCGGTGATGATGGGAACGACAGCCTCACCGGCGGAAATGGTCGCGATACCTTTATTATCGGTTCGGGACGGGATATGATCACCGATTTTGATGCGGATTTTGACCTGATCGGCGTGTCCGGCAATTTGAATTTCGGACAATTAGCGATCGCATCCGTCGCGACGGGAACCGAGATCCGTCTCACCGACACCGGAAGCGTTTTGGCGGTTCTGAATGGTGTGGAGGCGAGTGCGATCGCGATCGATGATTTTGTGTTCGGATTTTAACCCGATCATTATAACACTTCCAGACCCGAAAAAAAATCTTCTCCACCCTTCCAATTTAGAGGCAGATCGGACACAATAGAAATGTCCTGATTCTCTGGATTGATATGGAACGCTCAAATCAACAAAAGCAGAAAATCAAAGATCATCTGTCGCGGAGTGTCGGGAAGTTCTCAGAAGTACCGGCGTCCTCCTACAGTTCGATGATGAACTCTGAACAGCGAAAACAGCGAATTATGGAACATATCCGCCTCACCAGCGGTTAAAATCCCCCCCAACCCCCCTTTGTCAGGGGGGAGAATGGGACTCCAAGTCCCCCTTCTTAAGGGGGATAATGGCGACTCTTTGTCACCTGAAAGAGTGAAAATCCCCCCCAACCCCCCTTTGTAAGGGGGGAGAATGGCGCTCCAAGTCCCCCTTCTTAAGGGGGAGGTGGCTTTTTGTCACCTGAAAGAGTGAAAATCCCCCCCAACCCCCCTTGGTAAGGGGGGAGAATGGCGCTCCAAGTCCCCCTTCTTAAGGGGGATAATGGTGGATCTTCATCACCTTAAAAAATAAACATCAACTTCAAATCCCAGTCGTCCCCCTGGCGGACAATCTCAATTTTACGGATAAACTCCCGAAAATAAAAACGTCGTTCGGTTTCCGACAAATCCAGCCAAAATTGCGCGATCGAAACCGCCTGTGCTGTCGCCTTCAAATTCACCGGCGGAAGTTGCGCCAATTTTCCCTCCAACTCCGCAATTTCATTTCGTAGTTTGTAGGCGCGAATTTGTGCCGTTTCCGCATCAAAAATTCCCGTCGCTTCCAGTTCCGGCAACTGTGCCAAAATTTCTCGCTTGGATGCGATCGCACCCGTCAACCCCCCCTTCACCCGCTCCAAGTCCGGTAATTCCAACTCGGAAACCGCCTCGGGAAGATCCCCACAAATGCGCTCAATTGTCGCCTCTAATATTTGCTCATAAGACAGGGATTTACACTTCTGATTTCGCGGACAATTCATCGGACGCAAATAGAGATATTCCCGATCTTTGCGATAACTCGTCACCCGCGTCACCGTCATCGACGAACCGCATTCACCGCAGCCTAACAACCCCGCCAGCGATCGCGGCGCACTCGCAGTCCTGGGGGGTAGCCGTCGGTTGCGACGCAACAGTCGATCCACCTGCGCGGCTTCCTCCCGGGATATAATCGGGACGTGGGTGTTAGAAATAACCTCGCCATTTTTGTATTCCAAATCCCCCCGATAAACCGGATTAACCAGCCACCTTTTACCCGTCGTCACCGAGATTTTTTTGCCGTATCGCTGTTCCAAATATCGCACCGCACCCCGCAGGGAACCGTAAATCAAAAAGCGCTCAAAAAACTCTTTTACAATGGGTGCTGCGGCGCGATCGATGGCGTAGCGTTCCTTGCCGCGACGGTAGCCGTAGGGTGCTTTCCCCGGCGGTGGCAAAGCTTTCAGGCGGTTTTTTGCGTGTCCTTTTCGGATGCGACGGCTGTGCTGTCCCCTCTGTATTTCCGCCAAAAATCGAATTAATTCAACCCGCGAAGTTTCGGATGCTTTGCCATCACTTTCTATGGCAATAACTTGAATTTTTAGACGGTCAAACTGATCCAAGCGATCGCCGACTTCCCGCACCGATTCACCCAATTCCTCGTAACGTCTGATCAATAAATATTCTGCCGGTGTCGAACGGCAATCTTCGAGCAGTTTTTCCAGTTCCGATCGCCCCCCTAAATCCAGATAAATTCGATCCACTTCCCACCCCCAAATCCTGCGATCGGGTGCGGTTTCTAAAAGCGGATCGGTATAGGAATAAGCGATAATCCTCATTTAAAATGATGTCGAAATAGCTGGTTTTACTGTTGGTTGAGTTCGATAATATTGCCGTCCGGGTCTTCAATAAACAGAGCCGATCGCCCGGATGAACTCATTTGATATTTGCAGTTATTTTCGGTCAATATTTTCTGGTAAAATTCCAAATTCGATACGGAGAAGGCGAGGTGACGGTTGCGCCCCCATTTGTCCTCGTTGACGCGATCGCCGACCACTTCCTGAGCTTGGATGAGGTGAATCTGGAAGTTTCCGCTCTGATACCAAATTCCCGGAAACTGCAGGGGGCGATCGACTTGATTCAAGCCCAATATCTGGCCGTAGAACCGTTGGGACTTTTCCAAGTCGGACACCAAAATGGCGGCATGGAGGAACTCGGTTATTGCCATAGTCAATTCGATCTGAGCGACGATTTTTATATTATAACGGATTGGCTCTCAGGGTGAAAATAAATATCGGTCAATTGAGCTTGACAAGTGAGATATTATTGGATACGATAAAAAACGAGCGATCGCGGAAATACCCCGCCAATTGAAACCGCTCGACCCAGCCTTCTCAAGCATCCCGCTGCCGGAACAAATAGCGGAATGGAACAGTAGAAATGAGGGCGATCGCCCCCACCCATTCCCGCTCCCAATCGAATCGATCTCGGCCGACAATTTGACCGTCAAATCCAGGCCAGCCGGTTCGAGGGTGATCGGCATCCTGTCGCGATCGCCAAAATCACATCGCCCGATCCGGCAAGTCCATCCCATACCTTTAAGATAGAGAGGGAAAAGACGACACTTCTAGGGATCGAATGACTTCTACTCTCTCGGCAGCGGCCGGAACCCGATCGCTCAACGCACCGACCATCCGCCAGTTGTCCAACGGTTTGACCATCGTCGCCGAACAATTGCCCGTCGATGCGGTGAATCTGAACGTGTGGATCGATGTCGGCTCGGCCGTCGAATCCGACGCCATCAACGGCATGGCGCACTTTTTAGAGCATATGGTTTTCAAAGGCACCCCCACCTTGGAGGCGGGGGAATTTGAACGACGCATCGAACAGCGCGGCGCCCTCACCAATGCCGCCACCAGCCAGGACTACACCCACTACTACGTCACCGCCGCCCCCCAAGATTTCGCCACCCTGGCCCCCCTCCAGTTAGAAGTGGTGTTCAATCCCAGCATCCCCGACGACGCCTTCGAGCGGGAGCGGTTAGTCGTCTTGGAAGAGATCCGGCGCTCCGAAGACAACCCCTCCCGCCGCAGCTTCCGGCGGACGATGGAAACCGCCTTCGATCGCCTCCCCTACCGCCGTTCCGTGCTCGGTCCGGCCGGCGCGATCGAACAGTTGACCGCCGGCCAGATGCGGGACTTCCACCGCCGCCACTACTCCCCGGCCCAAACCACCGTCGCCGTCGTGGGCAACCTCCCCGTCGAGAACCTGATCTCCGTCGTCGAAGAATCCATCGCCTTCCCCGGAGCACCGAAAACCGATCCCGACCCCGAATCCGCCGTCCGCGACCTGATGCCGGAAGAAGGCTTCACCGAAATCGTCCGCCATGAACGGGTCGATCCGGGCCTGCAACAGGCGCGATTGATGATGGTCTGGCGCGTCCCCGGGCTCGACGAACTCTCCGAAACCTACCCCCTCGACGTCCTCGCCACCATTTTGGGTCAGGGCCGGACGTCCCGGCTGGTCAGGGACTTGCGGGAAGAGCGGGGGTTGGTTTCCGCCGTCACCTGCAGCAACATGACCCAGCGGTTGCAGGGTGTCTTCTACATCTCGGCCCGCCTCCGAGTCGAAAACCTAGCCGAAGTCGAAACCGCGATCGCCCGACACCTGCGTCGCCTCCACGAGGAACCCATCGCCGACTCCGAAATCGCCCGGGTTCGCACCCAAGTCGCCAACCGGTTTATTTTCGGCAACGAAACCCCCGCCGACCGCGCCGGGTTGTACGGTTACTATCAGGCGATCGCCGGCCATCTCAACCTCGCCCTCGAATATCCCCGCCACATCCAGAGCCTCGACGCGGACGCCCTCCGGGAGGCGACCCGAAAATATCTGTCCCCCGACGCCTATGGCATCGTCGTCCTGAAACCGGAGTCCCCCTGACGAAAGCTCAAGTTGTGGGATGCGATCGGGGCGAGAACCGCCCTGACCTCTCCGCCGAAACGGCCGTGATGAGAAGACTGCCAAAGGTGATAGCTTAAAAGATACCCATGACCAGCACCAAATCATTGAGGAACCGGCGGCGGCGGACATCTGCCGTCCGGTTTTGAAAGGGAGTCGGGGGGGTGACTCCTCGGCTTGATTGAGTCCGATGGTATCGACAGCAGGTCGCGCCAGCCCCGACCCCCAATTCGGGGCGATCCCCATACCATTCAGTTTTGTATTATTACGTTGAGCAGGTGAGATGAGACTACAGGACTTTCTCGGAACGGAGATTCGATACGACGTCAAGGCGATTTACGACGACGAAGAACTCAGCCGCCAGATTCAGATTCGGCTGATCGATTTGGGGCTGCTCGATCCCCCCGTCGATGGCATCTTCGGCCCCAAATCCACCGCCGCCCTGCACCGGTTTCAAAAGCTGATGAACTGCAACGAACCCGGTTTTTTGGGAAAGGTGACGGCCGAGAAATTGATCGAAGCGAAAGTGAGCGATCTCCCCGTTTCCACCCCGATGTTAAAAATCATGAAAGATACGGTTTTCAAAGTCAAACCGATCGCCTCCTCCCAACTCGGGGACTCGGAAAAATTTCCGATCTCCGGCGGCCAGGAATATTCAGTCCTCGCCTACGACCCGATCCGGGGACACCTGAGAGTTGCCCTCCGCAGCGAATCCTTCGGCGGCTATTCCGTCGTCTACATTTGGGGACCCAACGCCCAGGTTTTTGAGGGAGGAACCCAAACCTACCCGAAACCCCTGCCGAAAAGCCACCGGCTCCCCAACGTCCCCTACAAATCCCAACTCGACAATTGGTTCAATCCCACCGGCGCCTGCAACGTCACCTCCATCGCCATGTGTCTGGAATATGTAGGAGCCCGGCGCAAGAGCAGCTACGGTCAATTTGAAGATGAACTGTACGAATATGCCATCAATCGCGGGTACAGCCGCCACAACCCCTACGACCTGGCGCGGATCGTCCGCGACTACGGCGCTAAGGACTATTTCACCGAAAATGCCATCATCGAGGACGTCCAAGATTGGATCGCCGCCGGCAATCCGGCCGTCATCCACGGGTACTTCACCTCCTTCGGACATATCATCGTCGTGGTGGGGTACGACGAATACGGGTTGATCGTCCACGACCCCTATGGGGAGTGGTTTTCCAGCGGATACCGCACCGATCTCAGCGGCGCCTATTTGCACTACTCCTACCGCCTGATCCAGAACGTCTGCATCCCCGACGGCAGTTTTTGGGTGCACTTTATCTCCAAGTGATATCCTGTCCGTTAGAATAGTTTGAACAAAAACTATTTCTATGGTTCAATAATCAGAAATCTATTTGACAACTGATGATCCGAACTTGATGGGATGGGGCGCCGGGAGTCGGGAGACAGAACATGAATTGTCAATTCTTCCCCACCGAGCACCGAGCACCGAGCACCGAGCACCGAGCACACCCCATATCAACTCAAACCCGAGAGTACCAGCGCAGCAGAACCTGGGCGAGCCGCTTGGAATCGTGGCGGACGTAGCCCGTTTGGCGATCGACTTCGATGATATTCGTCAACACGATGCGCCGTCCCAACTGCTTCACCGCCTCCCGATCGATCGCCACCGGGTGGGAATCCTCCTGGGCGTAGCGGATCAGCGCCTGGGCGGGGGGGATTTTGCCCTGGACCAGCACCGCGTCGAAGAGTTTGTACCCGCAGGCATCGTCGATCGCCCGAATGTGGTCACTAACGGTGTAGTTGTCCGTTTCCCCCGGCTGAGTCATGACGTTGCAGACGTAGATGCGGGGGACCGGCCGTTTCGCGATCGCCTCGGTGATGTCCGGCACCAGCAGGTTGGGGATGACGCTGGTGTAGAGGCTACCCGGCCCGATGACGATCAAATCCGCCTCTGCGATCGCCTGCAGCGCCTTCGGGAGGGCCGGGGGGTTGGCAGGGGTGCAGCCAATTTTGACGATCTGGCCCCGGGCCTCCGTGATGCTCGACTCCCCGCAGATGCGCCGCCCGTCGGCCAGTTTCGCCCACAAATGCACGTCGCTGAGGGTGGCGGGTAAAACCTGACCCCGGATCGCCAGCACCTTGGAACTGGCCGCGATCGCCCGCTCCAGATCCCCCGTCACGTCCCCCATCGCCGTCAAAAACAAATTCCCGAAACTGTGGCCCGTCAGCCCGTCCCCAGCCCGGAACCGGTACTGGAACAACTCCGTCAGCAGCTTTTCCTCATCCGCCAGGGCCGCCAGACAGTTGCGGATGTCCCCCGGCGGCAAAACCCCGATCTCCCGCCGCAACCGCCCCGACGACCCCCCGTCGTCGGCCACCGTCACGATCGCCGTGATGTTGGCGCTGTAATCCTTCAACCCCCGCAGCAACGTCGATAACCCCGTCCCCCCGCCGACGACCACGATTTTCGGCCCCCGGTTGAGGCGACGCAGGGTTAATAAGCGATCGACCAACTCCTCGTCCCCCTCCGGCATCAACACCTGGGTGATGGAGCTGAAACTGCGGCTCTGGCCCCAAAAGATCATCAACAACCCCACCAGCAGCACCAGCGGCCCGGAAACCGAATTGGGGATCACCGTCGTGATCCAACCCAAAAATCCCTTGAGCAGTTGCAAAATATAAAAGATGGGCGTCATCCCCGTCCAGATCGCCAGTCCCAAACTGGTCAGCAACACCCCCCCGGCACTCAGGAGCAACCACCGCTTCACCAACAAACCGGGGGCCAGCCACTTGAACAACTGTCCGACCCGATGGGGGGAACGGTAGCCCGACCAACCCAAGGTGAGCCGGAGCTTGAACAGGCGGCGGAGCCGATATTTCAAAGAACTAAAAGAACGGATTGACATGGATCATTCGCCTCAAGGCAGATTCGGCAATGCTGGCAATTGGGAACTGACGTTCGGATCGATATCCCCCATCCGCGTCTCGGATGGAGCGATGAGGATGTCAGAATACACGATACACAATACACAAAGAAATGGGGATAACAGACGAAAAATCCGAAATGTCCGAGCCGCTGATCGAACTGCGGGGAATTTGCAAAGCCTTCGGCTCGAACGTGATTTTGGATGGGGTCAATTTGACCATCCATCGCGGCCAAGCCCTGGCCATTATCGGGCCGTCCGGCACCGGAAAATCGACCATTTTGCGGATTATCGCCGGGTTGCTGCCCCCCGACGCCGGGGAAGTCTACGTCAAGGGAAAACGGCGGCGGGGGTGGGTGGACGACCTCTCCGACCCGATCGGGATCGGCATGGTGTTTCAGAATGCCGCTCTATTCGACTCCCTCAACATTGAGCACAACGTCGGGTTTCGCCTCTACGAACACACGCGGCTGTCCCCGGTTCGGATTCGAGAATTGGTCGAGGAACGGCTGGAAATGGTCGGCCTCCCCAATGTCTGCGATCGCTACCCCGCAGAATTGTCCGGCGGGATGCGGAAGCGGGTCAGTTTCGCTAGAGCGATTATGCCCAATCCGGAAACCCCCGCCGACAATCCGGAAGTGATCCTTTATGACGAACCGACGGCCGGTTTAGATCCCATCGCCTCGACGGTGATCGAAGATTTAATCCGGGGACTGCAAAAACGGGGCGGCGGGGGCAGCACCTACGTCATGGTTACGCACCAGGACAGCACCATCCGCCGCACGGCCGATCGCGTGGTGTTTCTGTATCAAGGTCAAATTCAGTGGGCCGGCACCGTCGAGGAGGCTTACCGCTCCGAACATCCCGCCCTGAGACAGTTTTTCAGCGGCAGTGTCAGCGGGCCGATCCAGGTGGCGAATTGAATTGATCATTATCAATTCCATTCCCGAGTGCCCGGCCCCGATATGTCAACATGGGGAAGAATGTGCGATTCGTTCGGGAATGAAATAAGGCCGAAATGCCTGAAATAACCTCCCGGTAAGGCTTCCATCCCCCTTGGATGGATATAAGGGACGCACCCCTGACCAGCCTTATAACTGTCTGTATGTTCCTAAATTTGGTATCACTGTGATACTAAATGAGGTTGGAACTCTCAGGGTCAAGGAAAAGTCAGTGATACAAGTGTCTTATACAAGAAATAAGCAAAACTGATAATCCAAGAGAGGAGGCGATAGCCACCCCCAGTTTTGGAATTCACAACTCCAGGATTGAAGCGGGGAACGGAAGGCGATGAG
>NZ_JAYFER010000594.1:0-9769 GCF_055795065.1 Lyngbya sp. CCY1209 | reverse complement strand
ATTGAACAGTGCAAGATTGCTATTTCCGAATGGTTAAAACCTATTGGTCTCCAGCTTAAACCGGAAAAGACAAGAATCTGCCATACACTGAGAGAAATCGAGGCAAATGGTGAAAAAGTCCAACCGGGATTCGATTTCCTGGGGTTCAACATTAGGCAATATCCTGCTGGAAAACATGTCTCTGGGAAAAGTGGAGGAAATGTCAGCAAACTCCTTGGCTTCGTAACCCACATAAAACCAAGCAAAAAGGCAATCAAAGCCCACATTGAAAAGGTTAAAGAGGTGATTAAGAAATATAAAACTGCACCTCAAGCCGCCCTGATTAAAGAACTCAATCCCATCATCACAGGATGGTCAAGATATTACTCAGGGGTAGTCTCCTCGGAGATTTTCAACAAGCTAGATAACATACTCTGGCAACAACTGCGGGCATGGGTAGTGTCACGATGCAGAAATGCCAAATACAAAACGCTCAGGAAATACTTCCGAACCGGAAAAGTGATACTGAGTAATGGGAAAGAAAGGAATGAGAAGTGGATTTTCCAAACTAAGGATGGTCTACGACTCCAACAGCATAATTGGACTCCCATTGTCTACCACACGTTGGTAAAACCGAACGCATCGACGTATGACGGAAATTGGGTCTACTGGGCGACAAGGAGAGGGAAATCACCAGAAATCTCGAACCGAGAAGCCAAACTGCTGAAATACCAGAAAGGCAAATGCAAATGGTGCGGGCAGCACTTCACTATTGAAGACCAAGTGGAGACCGACCATATCATTCCTAAATGCCTTGGCGGAAAGGATGATTACAAGAACCTCCAACTGTTGCACCGCCACTGTCACGATGCCAAGACTGCTATAGATGGTAGTCAAAGCAAGAGCCGTATTCATGACAACGAAACGGCTGAACTAGGAGCCGTGTGAGGTGAAAGTCTCATGCACGGTTCTGAATGGGAGGGGGAGATGGCGACATCTCTCTCGACCCCTAATCGTCTCTTTAGAGCGGGGAGGAAAAATCAACGCGCAGCTTTAGCTGCCGTATTCCGCTTCTTGAACTAGAATATTCACGGGTGACATTTTACGGCGCATGAATCAACTCCTGACGATAGTTTGCAAGCTTCAACCGACGCCAGAGCAAGCCGCTAAGATTGACGGCACGCTTAAGGCGTTTGCGGATGCTTGCATTTATATCCATCAGGAAGTCAACCCAAAGACGACCAGCAAGACAACGATTCAGGCCCAGGTTTACCACGACGTTCGAGCCCAATTTGGGCTCTCGGCAAACCTTGCTGTTCGGGCGTGTGCCAGGGTGAGCGCTAACCGAAAAACAGCGAAGCAGAAAAGCAAGCCGATTAACAGCTTTGCCTCCACCAGTGCTGACTACGACGCCAGAATCTTTTCTTTCAGGGAAAAGGATTGGACGGTCAGCCTGACGACCATTGAAGGTAGAGAACGGATGCCCGTCTCTGTCGGCAACTACCAGCGCGGCAAGCTGAAGGGCAGCAAGCCCACGTCTGCACAGCTTTGCCAGCATAGAGACGGGTGCTACTACATCCACATTCAGGTCAAGAGCGAGCCGCCTGAGCCACGCAAACATAGCACGGTAATTGGCGTTGACTTTGGCCGCACTGACATTGCAGTTACTTCGGAAGGTGATAAATGGGACGGGAAACAGATCCGTGACGTGAGAGACAGGTTCTCCCGAGTACGCGCATCGCTTCAACGAAAAGGCACAAAGGGCGCTAAACGCGCCTTGAAACGGCTCTCGGGTAGAGAGCGACGCTTTCAGGCTTGGGTGAGCCACAATATTAGCAAGACCATCGTAAAGAGAGCCGTCGCCACTGGTAGCGCCATTGCTATTGAAGACTTGACCGGCATTCGGCAGCGCACCAATAAACAGCGACGCACTCAGACAGAGCGTAGACGTTCCAATAGTTGGGCGTTCTATCAGCTTCGTCAGTTCATCAGCTACAAGGCTTTGGCCGCTGGCGTATCGCTCATGATTGTCCCGCCTGCATATACCAGCCAAACATGCCACCAATGCCTGCATATTGGCATCAGGGCCAGTAAGCGGTTTAATTGTACAAACTGTGGATGGCATGGCGACGCGGATCTGAATGGTTCTCTGATGATTTCGATTCTCGGGGACTCGGTAAGCAGCCCTGAACGCCTGAGTTGTTCGTTGCCTAGCGCAGCGGCGGCTTAGGGCGAAAGCCCCCGTACTTCAGTCGGGGGTGAGCTTACGTTGGTATCGAGGATGTTGGGAGAAGGTGCGGGATGGACAGTCTAGAATTTCTGCTGCAGCGGGAAGGAGATAATACTTGGTTGCCCCTGGAATCTCCCGACGTCGAAATTTTGGAGGGGCGGTATCGTATCGTCAGCCGTTCCTCCCTCGGGGAGCAGGAGATCGAAATTCGGATTGTCTACCACGCCTTGGATGAAGTGCCCCCGGTGCGGCGAGTCCAGACCCGGCGCGGCGATGTCAACGCCGAGGGTCTGATGGTCGTGATCCCCTACACGCATCTGTTGCCGGGAATTTGGGAATTTTCTTGTTCGCCGGACTTGCAGGAGGGGTTGTTGGGCCAGACCTGGCGGGCGACGCGGCAACTGCGGGTCCTCGCGGGCGACGTCGATGGGGGGGAGGAGTTGGAGCCGTCTCCGGAAATGGCGGCGGAGGAGTCGGCGGAAACGGTCCGAGAGCCGTCACCCGCGGCGGAGGAAGAATCCCCCCCCGGACCGGAACTCGACCGGGCTGAGGTCCGAGTGAAACTGGTTCTCGACCGGGATTCCTATCTGGCGGAATTGGGGAAGGCGTTTTTGCTCTCCGGCCAAGTTTGCGTCGGCGATCGCCCCGCCGAGAGGGGGGAAACCACCTCCCCTCCCCCCCAGCTTCTCGTCTCCGAACCCGAATTGCGGATTTGCCTGCGAGATCCCCAAACCTCGGACCTGCTCTGCGAGAGCCGCCAACCGGTCCCCCAGTCGATTTTGCCGGTTTCCTTTTCTGCGGCCATTTACGTCCCCTTTGAATGCCAGACCCGCCTCGTTTTGGGGGAAATTATTTTTTCGAGCGACACGGTGCCCGAGGTGAGCCAGACCTTCACCGTCGCCATGCCCGTCGAACAGTTGTTGGAGGCGATCGCGGACGATTTCGGGGAGGACGACTACCAAGCTGGACCCCTGGCGGTGGAGTCCCTGATGGCATCGCCTCGCCACCTGCAACTGCCCCGGGAAGGGGCGGACGGGGAGCGGCCGCCGTTGCACCCGTCTCCGACCCTGAACCCCCCCGCTCGGGAACGGGATACGGCGGAAAAGACACCGGTCCCGGAACTGCCCACCTTCGGCCGTCCCCTCCCGGGGGAGGCGGCGGAACCCGCGGCCGAGACAGACCCGACGCCCCCGGAAGAATTGGGGGACGGGGAGGCGGACGGGGAGGCTCAAGGGCCGGCGTTCGCGGAGGACGAGGAGATCGACACCTTTTCCCCCCTGCCCGAACCCCCCCCGGAATCGGCGATCGCGATCATTTCCCCGGTCGATCGCTCGTTCCGCGGCCTGAATTTGGAGGAGCGATTTTGGTCCCGCCTCAGTTCCCTGGCGAAGGATCGGGACCTCTCCCAGTGGATGAAACGGGCCACCTCTCCAACCCCGCCCGAAACGCCCTTCCCGGGGGCGGGGGAACCTCCGGAACCCGACGCCGCACCGGAGCGGCCCCCCGTGCCCGACGAGCTGCGCCCCCTGATCGCCGAATTGGAAGCGGAAGAGATCGTCGTCGATGACGACTTCGAGGAACCGGCGGGTTTCGCGGCCCGGGGGCGGGCGGACGATCGCATCCGGGCCCCCCACGTCCTCCCCGAAGATCGGGAAGTCCCGGCCCCCCTGTTGGAGGTGCCCGAGGAGCCGGTGGCCGGACGGCCCCTGCCGGTCCGGGTGCAACTTCCGGACGGCCTGCCGCGAATTTATGTCAAAATATGGGTGTACGATCGCCAGTCTCGAAACATCGTAGACGGGCCGCGCTGGATCACCGAGTTTTCCCCCAACGGCTTCGATCGCATCGAAACGACCTGTCAGCTCGAAATTCCCTATGGTAGTCTAGAGGTGCAGGTGGAGGCGATCGCCGTTGAAATGCAAACTCAACGGGAAAGCCATAAAGCGATCGTCGAAAAGACCGTGAGTCCTCCGGCCTCACCGACGCTTCCGCTCGACGAACCCCCGTCATAATCAGACCGAATCTGACGGGTGCGGGCGATTCGTGAAATCGGCACTTTGCAGAACACCCCCCCATTTCGTCCGGTTGAAAGCTTTGGAAAAAATGCTCGGACGATTTGAGGGTGCGGGGGAATTTTCCCCCCACCGATCGAATTCCCATTGATTTCGACCCCGAAGGATTCGGGTCAAAATATCCGGAGTCGGATGCTTGACCAATTGGCAGGTGTCCGCCGCGATCGGATTTTTTAGCGTTCCAAACTCACCGTCATCGCATCTCGAAAAAAATCGATCAATTTGATGTCCCAATTGGAAACCGACGTTTCCAATGTCATTTTTCCATCCCCGTTTTCAAGTTTATTTAGGAGAAAAAAATCATGGTTTTAGATTTCGGAAAAACCTTTAAAAATGCCGACAAGATCGGCCGTCAAATCGAGCAGGTTTATCGGGAAAGCCAAGAGGGAAGCGGCATCCATTTTAAACCCGCGATCGCCCTCAATGAAACGCCGAAAACCCTGGTACTAAAGGCGACCCTCCCCGGTTTCTGCCGGGACGATTTGGACATCAAAATCACGGAAAATGCGGCGATCGTTTCCGGAGTCCTCAAAGATTCCGCCGTCCCCTTCCGCCAGGTGGTCGCCCTGCCCGAACCCGTCGATCGCGATCGCGCCGAGGTGGACTACAGCAACGGGATCTTGACAGTCGTTTTGGGGAAATTGAGAATTGAGAATTGAGAATTATTAATTGTCAATTCATCTCACCCGAATCTTGTTACCCCAGATAGTTAGTGAGGGTCGGGATGCGATCGGATCGCACCCGGCTATCCAAAATCCACTATACTGATCGGGGGTCGGCAAAAGCCGACCCCGTTGCTGTGGAAATCTACGAAATTTGACGATGACTTCCGAACCGACATCCCCAACCCCCGAAACTCAACCCGCTGTCCCCGCCGGGGAACCCCAACCCAGCTACGTCAAACTGGCGATGCGGAATATGGTCCGCAAGGGCTCCAAATCCCTGTTTCACTTTACCCTCACCACCGTCGGCTTGGTGGGTTTCCTCGTCGGCGTCGCCTACTTGACTCGATGAGAGGACCGACGTGGAACTCGAACTGAACGTCCAAGACTGTTTTTGGCGGGGGGAAGACGGGGAGTCCCCCCCGTCCCCGCGCCTGGGGTTCGAGGCGATCGCGCCGGAAACCTGGGAATTCTGGTTCGCCGAGTGGCTGGGACAACTGCATCCGTATTTACCCCCCGCCGACGGCTACGAAATTAGCCTCCGCCTCACGGAAGACACCGAAATGCGGGGGTTTAACGCTCGATATCGCTCTTTAGACAAGCCGACAGATGTTTTAGCCTTTGCTACATTGGAGGTGAGTTATCCTCAATCCCCGGAGATGCTCTCATCCCCATCGTGCTATCTCGGAGACATCCTGATCTCGGTCGAGACGGCGGCCCGACAGGCGCGGCAACAGGGGCACTCTCTCCAAACCGAGTTGGCTTGGTTGGCGGCTCACGGTTTACTCCACTTGCTGGGGTGGGATCATCCAGACGATCGCAGTTTGACTCGAATGTTGGATCGACAGACCGCCCTGCTACAGGCTGTTAACCTGGAATGCGGGCAATATTTCGGTTCGGATCGATAAAAATTTAGGTACAATTGCTTCGTTCTCGACCCGATAACTCAAGTCATCTTCCGATGACTCCGCGAAAAAACGCGGCCCCGATCGTGCTAAATTGCACCCAGCATCGATCGGAAGCACCGACCATTGCGAGAATGCCGATTGTAAGGATGTCGCCGATGAACGCAAAAAAACCCTCCGTTTCACCGCTCCCCGTGCGGGCCCTGCCCCGATCTCAGAGTTACACTTACATTCAGGGTTTCCGAGGAGAGCCGAAGGTTAACCCCAACCGAACATCATCTTGGAGTGTGGCGAATAACCTCCTCGTCAGTTTCAAGTACGCTTGGAACGGCGTGACTTACGCATTTAAAACCCAGCGCAATTTCCGCATCCACACGGCGATCGGAACCCTAGCCGTGACCCTGGGGTTTGCGCTACAGTTGAGTTTCGTGGAACTGGCCGTCATCGGACTCACCGTCAGCGCGGTGATGGCGTTTGAACTCCTGAACACGGCGATCGAATCCGTCGTCGATCTGACCGTCGGGAAGTCCTACCACGAACTGGCCCGCATCGCCAAGGACTGCGCGGCGGCGGCGGTGCTGATTTCGGCCCTGGCCGCGCTGTTGGTCGCCGGGGTGCTGATCCTTCCCCCCCTGGCTGCCCAGATCCAACAGTGGATTTAAGGAGTCTAAATTTTGATCGTCGTCATCGACAATTACGATAGCTTTACCTACAACCTAGTCCAGTATTTGGGAGAGTGGGGCGCCGAAATTGCGATCGCCGACCGCATCGAGGTGTACCGCAACGATCGCATCTCCGTCGAACAGGTCCGGCAACTGCGGCCCGACGGGTTGGTCATTTCCCCCGGCCCCGGCCGTCCGGACGACGCCGGAATTTCCCTAGACCTGATCCGGGAATTGGGGCCGACCCTGCCGATTTTGGGGGTGTGTCTGGGACACCAGAGCATCGGCCAGGCCTTCGGCGGCGACATCATCTCCGCGCCGCAACTGATGCACGGCAAAACTTCGGAAATCCGCCACGCCGGAAAGGGCGTGTTTCGGGACTTGGACAACCCCTTCACCGCCACCCGCTACCACAGTTTGGTCATCGATCGCCAAACCTGCCCCCAGGTCTTGGAAGTGACCGCCTGGGTGGATGACGGGACGATCATGGGCGTGCAGCACCGACAATACCCCCACATCCAGGGTGTACAATTTCATCCGGAGAGCATCCTGACCGGGGCGGGCAAATCCCTGTTGAAGAATTTCCTCGACGGTTGCCGGCTGGCGGTGGCGGGCGATCGCTGACTTGTAACTTTGGGTGTAGCCCTTCGACTTCGCTCAGGGCGACGGGTGTAGGGTGTAGGGTGTAGGGTGTAGGGAGAGAAATTCCGATCGCCTCTAACTCCGATCCCTGCGAACTCTCAACATACCGGCGATCGCTGCGATCGCTCCCCTGCGGGTGCATCTCTTCTCCTTCTATATTTCGGTCTGATTGTTTTCTATGAAACGGCGACAGTTCATCCATTTGGCCCAAACCAGCGCCCTCGTCGCCCTCGCTTCGGGTTTCGGTGCGCGGTGGCAAGTCTCCCAGGCCCAGACGGCGGACACCCTGACGGTGCGTTGGCTGGGGCACACCAGTTTTCTGTTCACCGGGGGCGGCCTGCGGGTGCTGCTGAATCCGTTTCGACAGATCGGGTGCACGGCCGGATACCGGAGCCCGAAGGTGGACACGGATTTGGTGCTGATCAGCAGTCGGCTACTCGACGAGGGCTCCATCGAGGGCTTTCCGGACAATCCGGCGCTATTATACGAACCGGGGGTCTATCAATTTAACGGCACCCAGATTCAGGGCATTCGGACGGTTAAGGACCGGGAAGGGGGGCGCCGCTTCGGGACGAACGTGGCTTGGCTGTGGACCCAGGCGGGGATCAAGATCCTGCACATGGGGGGTCTGGCCGGGGCGATCGATATCGAAGAACGGATTTTGATCGGGCGCCCGGATTTGATGCTGGTGCCCGTCGGCGGCGGCCCGAAATCCTACACGCCGGAGGAGGCGAAAGCTGCGATCGCGGCCCTCAACCCCCGCATGGTCATCCCCACCCACTACCAGACGCCGGCGGCGGATTTGACAGCCTGCGACCTGGTTCCGGTGGAGAATTTCCTGAATGTGATGACAAATGCCACGATCGAGACTATCAACAGTGATACTTTGACGTTGAGTCGCGATCGTCTCCCGGACGACGGGTTGAGAGTCGGGGTGATGAGCTACAATTTCAATACTCCGGCCAATGCGGGGAATTCCGCGCCGCCGGAGAATTCTTGATCGGGTGGCGATCGCATCTGGCAAACTGCGCGACGGGGTGGCTGTAGAAATGAAAGAAATATGAAAAGTGCTTTCATCTCCCACTGGAACGGGATTTCAGCGATTTTGAGTTCGGAGATGCCCGCGCACCTTACGCAGCGGGGGTTTCAGCGTTTTTGGGCCGGTCGGAGCATGAGAACGGTTCTCCTGCGGGCGATCGTCGCGCAACTGGCGCCTGCATTCCCCATTGGGCTTGACCTCCTGGCGAGGCCCCTGCTATAATCAGAAATACCTTTTAGGGATTGAAACAAAAAGGGAAACGTTTCCCTTTTTTGGTTTATATTATCCTGCTATAATCAGAAATACCTTTTAGGGATTGAAACCATCCCCTCATATTGCTTAAGAGAAGGCCGCAAGGCCTGCTATAATCAGAAATACCTTTTAGGGATTGAAACGTCGCCACCATTGTCGCCGCCATTGTCGCCGCCGTCCTGCTATAATCAGAAATACCTTTTAGGGATTGAAACTGCTTCGCACTGGTAAGCATAAGCCGCCTTACCCCTGCTATAATCAGAAATACCTTTTAGGGATTGAAACATATTCTGGTAGGCTGTTGCATCGGCTTCGCACTGGTCCTGCTATAATCAGAAATACCTTTTAGGGATTGAAACTTGGGATCTGGTTAGAATTTCCCATCAGGCTCTGGAACCTGCTATAATCAGAAATACCTTTTAGGGATTGAAACGGGATCGGACTCCTTGAGCGCCAACACCTCGGATGCACCTGCTATAATCAGAAATACCTTTTAGGGATTGAAACCCCGTTCTCGAGTTTGCTGGAAACAGCCATTCGCCGCCCTGCTATAATCAGAAATACCTTTTAGGGATTGAAACTCGCGGTGGTCAATCCCCGCCGGGATATTTTCCTGCCTGCTATAATCAGAAATACCTTTTAGGGATTGAAACTCAATATCATTTTCGCTCTCAATTCCGGCGCGTATCCCTGCTATAATCAGAAATACCTTTTAGGGATTGAAACTATTCTCGTTTGATTTTTGGCTCGGGATATTTTAAAACCTGCTATAATCAGAAATACCTTTTAGGGATTGAAACCAATTTTTCAAATTCATGAAAAATGTTGATATTCCCTGCTATAATCAGAAATACCTTTTAGGGATTGAAACGCATATTTTGCGATTTCTAAAATTGCTTTGGCGGCCTGCTATAATCAGAAATACCTTTTAGGGATTGAAACATTCCTAATGCGCTACTCGTCCCTGCTATTGCGGCCTGCTATAATCAGAAATACCTTTTAGGGATTGAAACCCATCCATCGTTCTACGATGCAGCGAATGGTTCCCCATCCTGCTATAATCAGAAATACCTTTTAGGGATTGAAACGGGGGCGTTTCGGGTGTAGATTTTCAGACCGGGTTGGTTTTTTTTACCGTAAAAATCACCCAATCATCTTCAGATGATTTTGGCTATTAGCTTGGGAATTGATTCCCAAGCGGTTGGGAATTAAACTCGGCGAATTAACCCATAATAGATGGGTGGGAACGCAGCCGACTGGACCGACACATCTTAAACGGTGGGTTACGGCGGATTTCTAGATGGCTTTCACAGCATAGGTTGAAGCCGC
>NZ_JAYFER010000593.1:0-13546 GCF_055795065.1 Lyngbya sp. CCY1209 | reverse complement strand
ATACCCCCAATTCAATATCTTGTCCCCCCCTTCTCAAGGGGGGCTAGGGGGGATCGAATCTCAAACATAGGAGGAATTATGCCCCCAATTCAATATCTTGTCCCCCCCTTCTCAAGGGGGGCTAGGGGGGATCGAATCTCGCACATAGGAGGAATCATGCCTCAATTAAGCAACTCAAACTTTCACCTGCCCTACAATCCTAAACTGACAGCGATCGCCAAACAAATGCGACAAAACCCAACTCCTGCGGAACGAAAATTGTGGCAAGATTGTTTGAGATATTTTCCGTTTCGAGTGTTGAGACAAAGACCCATTGATCATTTTATCGTCGATTTTTATTGTGCATCTTTAAAATTGGTGATTGAAGTTGATGGGGAAAGTCATTTTACACAACAGGGGAAGCAGTCTGATGCTGAAAGAACTGCTATTTTAGAAGGATATGGATTGCGAGTAATCCGGTTTACAAATGTTGAGGTTTTGGAGAATTTTGAAGGGGTTTGTTCTGAATTGCAGGGGTTGATCCCCCCAAACCCCCCTTAAGAAGGGGGGCTTTTAAATTCAGCTTTTCGAGTCCCATGAGATGGGGCGATCCCCCCAAACCCCCCTTGATAAGGGGGGCTTTTAAACTCAGCTTTTCGAGTCCCATGAGATGGGGTGATCCCCCCAAACCCCCCTTGATAAGGGGGGCTTTTAAACCGAGATTTTTGAGTCCTATGAGATGGGGCGATCCCCCCAAACCCCCCTTGATAAGGGGGGCTTTTAAACCGAGATTTTTGAGTCCCATGAGATGGGGCGATCCCCCCAAACCCCCCTTGATAAGGGGGGCTTTTAAACCGAGATTTTTGAGTCCTATGAGATGGGGTGATCCCCCCAAACCCCCCTTGATAAGGGGGGCTTTTAAACTCAGCTTTTCGAGTCCCATGAGATGGGGCGATCCCCCCAAACCCCCCTTAAGAAGGGGGGCTTTGAATCATCAGCCTGAGAAACGCTATAATTTTAAGTACCCATTGAAATCCAAGTCATGCCACCTTTGTCTCCCCCCTTTTTAAGGGGGGCTGGGGGGGATCTCTAACTCCCCCCTTTTTAAGGGGGGCTGGGGGGGATCTCTAACTCCCCCCTTAAAAAGGGGGGCGGGGGGGGGATCTCAAAAGTTCTTTTCAACATCACCAAAAATGCAACAACAAACAGCCGCACTCATTCAACTCGCCCAGAAATTGCAAAATTGCGATCCGTTGGATTATGATAACATCGACATCCCCTTTCAACTGATGCAAACTGCCCTGGAACTGTGGGGAAATCTCTATCCCCCGGAAGTGTTAGAAAACCTCGCCAACTCCGACCCCGACACCCTCGATGCCTGGGCGATCGCACTTTCAAAAACCCTCGGACAACAACTCTCTCTCCTCAACACCTGGCAACCCCATTTGTCCGCCTCATCTATCCCCCCGAAACTGGCAGAAAAGCTGAAAAATAACCATCGAAAATTTGCGGAAATCTCCCGAGAAACTTCGGAACTGTTGGCGACGGCTGATGAGCTTTTAAGTCAAGAACGTCAGTTAATACAAGCCGGGGAGGAATTGGCACAGTTAAAACACCGCGTCGCCAAATTAAACCGGATTGAAACGGAACTGAAAACCGCCGATTTAGAACAACTTCGCCGCGATATCGAAACGCGATCGCACGCCCTCGAACCGCAATATCAACAACTCGAACAACTCCAACAAAAACAAAGCGAACTCCAAGCCCAAACTGACGCCCTCAACCGGCAGCAAACCCGCCTGGCATCGGAAATCGAGATTCTGCGATCGCGCCAAAATAAACGAGAAGCCAATACCGCCGAAATCGCCACGGAATTGATAACCCTCACCCAGGCGGAACGAAATAAACTCAATTCTATTTTATCAGATACCCTGGCAGAATTGCAACAAGAAAAAGCCGAATTTGACCGCATCCAAACCGAACTGGAAACGGCGATCGCCCACTGCAACCGATACCAACAACAAACCGCCGCCATCCGCGACGACCTCAGCCGCCACTACGAGAGCGATCGCGACCTCGGCCAATACCTCCCCATCAACCATCAACAAATCGACCCGATTTTAGAGCAAATAAAAACCCAACTCCGAGACCTCGATCGCCAACTCGCCGACCTCCAAAACCGGCACGCCGAACAGCACAAAAAACTCGCCCTCAACTTTTCCTCATGACCCCATTAAATCTCGCCGAAATCTGCCCGTCAACGCGCACGTTAGGCCCCGGAAACCGCTTTGTCATCTGGGTGCAGGGTTGCTGCTTCAACTGTCCGGGCTGCGTTTCCCCCGACTGGATACCCCGAACCCAAGCCACATTGATCGACCCCATCCAACTGGGAAACTTGATCCTTTCCCAACCCAATTTAGAGGGCGTAACCGTTTCCGGCGGCGAACCCATGCTGCAGGCGATCGGATTAGAAACCCTGTTTTCCCACCTGCGGGAAAATTGCGATCTTTCGATTATGTGTTATACTGGATTTACCCTAGAAGAAATCCGGAAAAATCCCGATCGCGATCGGCTGCTTCAATTCATCGATATCCTCATCGACGGACAATATATCGCCGAACTGAATGACAACCGAGGTTGGCGGGGTTCGTCCAATCAAACCGTCCACTTTCTCACCCCCCGCCACCGCCCCGACGCCGAATTATTTACCACCCGAAAGCGGGATGTCGAAATCCACCTGCGAAATCAATCCGCTCTCATGGTCGGCGTTCCCCCGCAGGATTTCCGCGATCGCTTTCGACAACTCATCGATCGCAGTACCGCCGGGAATTTTTAAGCCACCTTCAGGATATTAATCGGAGTCAATTATTTTCGATTCGAGCCGTTGCCGATGCCAGTTTTTAAGCTATCTTTTTGACAGCCGATCGCTCGAATGATGTCGGACTTGACAAAAACAGCCGAGCCGTCAATAATAGACTCGCCCCCGGATCGGAATTCTCCATCCTATTTCTCATGAATTGAAGGAATGACGAATGTTTAAAGATTGGACATCGGACGACTGGATCAACCACATCCTATTTGTCGGGACGATTTTACTCCTGCTGGTTTCTTTTCTCGTCGGTTGAAACCGGGGGAGAAAGAAGGAGCGATCGCGATCTATCAATTTTATATATTGGTCGAACCGTCCCCAATCATCAATCGATGACAACTTTGGGAGTCGAATCCCCCAATCCGGTTTAATTTTGTTAAATTTTACCGACCTTCGGACTAAAATTTGGTATAAGCGAAGTAGAGAGAGCAATTCGACTCGTCCAGTTATCTTGGGGGCAGTCCGATGAATGTCAGATTGATTATTTTTTCAGGAATTGTGATGGCTTGCGTGGGTTCCGTCTTCGGGTTGGCGGTGTCGAGAATGAGCCAGGAGACTTATCAATGCTGCGATCTGGTTTCTCCGGAAACCAATATCGGTTACAGTCAACCCCGCGAACCCCTCGCCTACGGGATTACCGGCGCCACGATGGGATTTGCCGTGGGTTCCATTTTGGAAATGTTGCGGGAAGCCAAACCGGAAGAGGAGCAAAATTAATTTCCCGAATCCCCCGATTCCCGAAGAAAGCGGGTTGCGGGTTGCGGTTGTGTGGGAGCAACCGTCTCGGGTTGCGGGTTGCGGGTTGCGGGTTGCGGTTGTGTGGGAGCAACCGTCTCGGGTTGCGGGTTGCGGGTTGCGGGTTGCGGGTTGCGGGTTGCCCGGTTGTGTGGGGGCAACCGTCCCGGGTTGCCCGAATTGTAGGGGTCCCGGGTTGCCCGATTTCCGAGTATTTAAGGCGGATAGCGATAAAAAAACGGGGCGGTTTCTCACCACCCCAATTCATGATTAAACAAACACATCAGTCAAGCGTTTAACCGTCCGAACTAGACGATCGCCCCAAAAGGATCAGCCGCCGTCAGTTCGGCCGCATCGACGCCCCGCAGGTTCGCCAGAACTTCCTCTCCAAAGCCGATCGCGGCTCCCATTCCCATATCGGAAATCGAGAGAACCTCCGGACTCAGACCGCCTTTCAACGCCAACCGATCGATGCCGACTTCAAAATCAACGATCGTGTCGGTGCCCTCGCCGACAGCCAAAACGAAGGTATCGGAACCGGAACCACCGGAAAAGTCGTCACCCGTGAGGATGTCGTTCCCCAAGCCGCCGTCGATGAGGTCGTCGCCGTCGTCGCCCCAGATCAAATCGTTACCTTCATCGCCGAAGAGTTGGTCATTTCCAGCCTTACCGCCGATGCGATCGTTGCCCAAACCGCCGTAAATCGTATCGTCGCCGCCGACGCTACCGGAGGAACGGCTGTTTTCGTCGCCCCGCAGGACATCATCGCCTTCTTCACCATAAATGATATCATCGCCCAAACCGCCCGCGGCCAGGTCGTCGCCGATATCCGCCCGGATCAGGTCGTCGCCATCTTCCCCGATGAGGGTTTCATCTGCCGGCGTCCCGTCGATCAAATTCGGCAGGACGTCGCCGAACAGCGTCCGGTACATGATCTCATAGATTTCGGTATTATCGACCGTATTCGGCAGCAAGTCCGCGTTCAGACCGTAGGTTTTGGAAACGATACTTCCGGCAAAGTCCGGCGTACCCACATAGGCGATACCGAAGGGATACTCGTTGCCGTTGGCGTCCGGCGCCGAAATAAACGGTTCGCTGTCCCGGCCTTCGGCCCCGTCCATCGGCACTTCCACCGCGTCGGAGCGATCGGCTAAAGTGGGGTTAACGCCGATGGTTCCCACTGTTTCCCCGTCGCGATCGTCCACTTCCAGACCCCCCGCGTCGCTATCGGCGGCGGTGATAATCAGGGTGTTGGGATCTTGGTTGTCCACGAAGTCCATCGCCACACCGATCGCGTCGTCGGCCCGCTGCATCGCTTCCACAAAGCCCCGGGCGTTATTATTGTTGGTGAAATTGTCGGTGCCCTCTTCTTCCATGACCACGAAGAACCCGTCGGGATCTTTGGACAAGATCGGCAACGCCGCCTCCAACATCTCGGCGATGGTGGGGGGATTCTCATTTCCGGGCTGGCCGTAATTTTCCAACCCCGCCTCAAAATTCGTCTCTTCGGTGGTGTCGTTGTAGGTGTCTTCGGCCGCGAAAATCCCCAGAACCTTTTCGGTGTCTTCGGACAGACTTTGCAACTCTTCGCGGGTGTAAACGACCGTGTAGCCCATTTCCTCGGCTTCTTCGATCAGGTTGCGGCCGTCTTCCCGGGTTCCTTCCTCCCCGAAGAAACCGACGGTTCCGACGGGCAAATAGTCCGTTTCGCCGGCGCCCATGATCACGTCAACGCCGGATTCGAGGATTTGGGCGGTGATTGCTTCCGTTTCCCGGCGATTTTCGACGCCGGCCAAAAATGCTCCCGTCCCCGGTTCGGCGATAAATCCGGAGTTGATGACGGCGGTGGCCTTTCCGTCGGCGATCGCTTCTTCCATGATCGTCATCCCCCGCATCCCGGAACGGGAAATGATCGGAACGCCGTTTTCATCGAATCCGAAGGAGGGGGCGGGCACTTTCGACCCGGTGGCATGGGTGACGGCCCCGGCGTTGGAAGTTCCCACGATCTGGTCTTCCATGTGGCCGAGGTACACCCCGGCGTGGGTCATCATGTCCCAATTCAAACGGCCGTCGGGTCCTTCCTCCACGAAACGGGCCGCCGCGAAGTGGGAGGGGCTGGTTCCGTCCGGGTGGATAAAAATGACGTTTCCGGTGTCTTCGGTGGCTTCCGGAGCCGTCCGGGGCGGTTCTGCGGGAACAAACGAGGGCAGTTCCACGTCGAACAGCGTCTGGTACATGATGCGGTAAATGTCGGTGTTGTCCACCGTACTGGGCAACAATTCCGCATTCAAACCGAAGGTTTTGGCGACGATACTGCCCGCGAAGTCGGGGGTTCCCGCGAATCCCACGCCGAAGGTGTATTCGTTGCCGTTGGCGTCGGGGGCGGAGACGAAGGGTTCGGTGTCCCGTCCGCTGGCGCCGTCGTAGGGGACTTCCACCGCGTCGGAGCGATCGCTCAAAGTCGGGTTCACGCCCACGGTTCCGACGGTTTCGCCGCTCACGTCGTCCACTTCCAAGCCACCCCCGTCGCTGTCGGCGGCGGTAATTAATAAGGTGTTGGGTTTGACGTTTTCGATGTAGTCTTTGGCGATGCCGATCGCTTCATCCGCCCGCAAAACGGCTTCGATCGCGCCCCGGGCGTTATTATTGTTGGAGAAGTTGTCCGTAGCTTCTTCTTCCATGACGATAAAGAAGCCGTTCTCGTTTTCGGGGGAGAACAGGTCCAACTCCAACGTCGCCTGCAACATCTCGGCGATGGTGGGGGGATTCTCATTTCCGGGCTGGCCGTAATTTTCCAACCCCGCCTCGACGTTCGCCTCTTCGGTGGTGTCGTTGTAGGTGTCTTCGGCCGCAAAAATCCCCAGAACTTTTTCGGCATCTTCGGGCAGACTTTGCAACTCTTCGCGGGTGTAAACAATCGTATAACCCAGATCGGTCGCTTCTTCGATCAGGTTGCGGCCGTCTTCCCGGGTCCCTTCTTCCCCGAAGAAACCCACTTCTCCCACGGGGAGATAGTCCGTTTCGCCACCACCCAAAATCACGTTGGCGCCGGATTCGAGCACTTCGGCGGTGATTTCTTCCGTTTCGCCCCGGTTGAACACGTCGGCTAAAAATACCCCCGTCCCCGGTTCGGCGATAAAGCCGGAGTTGATGACGGCGGTGGCCTTTCCGGCGGCGATCGCTTCTTCCATGATCGTCATCCCGGGTTCCACGCCCAGATCGGGGCCGCCGAGTTCGGGACTGAGGCTGGAGAGGGAAGCGATCGGATCGCCGTCTTCATCCAAACCGTAAGATCCGGCGAAGGGTTTGACCCCCATCGCGTGGACGACCGCCCCCCCGTTGGAGGTTCCCACGATCTGGTCTTTCATGTGACCGAGATACACCCCGGCTTTCGTCATCTCGTCCCAGTTGAGGCGGCCGTCGGGTCCCTCTTGGACGAAACGGCCGGCGGCGAAGTGGGACGGACTGGTTCCGTCCGGATGAATGAAAATAACGCTGTCTGACATTGTTTTTTTGAGATAGATGCAGTCGGTTTTTTGGACACGGAAATGCGGCGGAGCTCCCGGGGGTTTCTCCGCACTTCGGACGCTCGATTTTGCAAAACGAGACGACTGACAATGACCCGAAATGAGCCTCCCTTTCTCGACAGTCGATTGGAAGAAAATTTACACTTTATTAAATTACATTTACCGAATTAAGGTAGAGTTAAGAAAATATCAACATTCGGTTAAATTTTGACGGGTATAAAATAGCACCCGCAAGTATTTGGAAAAATTATTTAAAATATAAGAATAAGTTTTGATTGTTTTTTGTAGCAGTCGCCATGACGGTTAGGACATCCAAAAATCCCGAAACTTGCCAACCACGGGCTTTCAACCGCAAGCTGATGGCTGAAAGCTGACTGCCGACTGCTATAAGCGATCGCGCCCCAGTTGCAAAAATTGATAAAAACGTGCTATAATTATCGTTTATGCAACGCCTCGAACTGGGCAGATAAATCCTTCGCAAAAGCTTTGGGATTCCACAGTGGCGCGAGGTTTTCCGCATTTTTGGAAGCGGCGAGGCGATCGCGGATCGACTGCCTCAGTTCGGCGTCGAGTCCCAACTGAATCCCCCAACTTTGATACTCTTCCCAGGAGTCCGCCACCCCGGCATCTATCCCCACCCCTTCCAGGAAGGCGTATCCCATCCGCGACAAAAACTGTTCGCCCCGGCGGGTGACGATGGGCACATCAAACCACAGGGCTTCCAAATTGTGGGTGCCGCCATTGTAGGGGTAAGAATCCAACAGCACATCCGCCAAAAGATAGATTTTTCGATGTTCTTCCTCCGTGGCAAATCGGTTAATCTGTTTGATGCGGTGCACCCCGACTCCCATCGCCTGACACGCCTCCCGGTAAGCCTGCCGCACCACCTGAGCATCACCCTGCCCTTTGTGCACTAAAATACTGTCGGGAACCTGTTTGAGAATTGCCACCTGGGCATCGACGAGTTCCCGGTTAAACTTGCGTCCGGGGGCGACGCAGAGGTAAACCACCTGATCGGAACTGATGCGGTAAGCCTGCCGGAGTTGGGCGGCATCCGCCTCAACCCGCTGAAATCCGGAAACCGCCATAAACGTCTTCGGCATCCGAATTAATTGTTCGACAGAATCGGCATCTCGCCCTTCCGGGTGGGTATGCTTGTCGCCGATAAAATAGTTTTGGGATGAAAGCTGGGGGGCGTCGAATCCCAGCCAAGAAATGCAGACTGGGGCGGGTTTTTGATATAAAATTTCGGTGTGAATTTGGACGCTCAAGGAATCCAAATCCAACAGAATATCGATACCGTCATTGCGGATGGCGGCGGCAATTTCTCCGGCATGGGGGAGCCCTTGGGGGAAGTTTTTCGGCTCGAAAACGTTGCGGGCGACCTGTTCAAATTGGGGGGTTTGGCTGTCCCGGGTGGGGCGATCGCTCCAATACAAATAAATCTCGGTATTGAGGGCAGCGAGTTCTTTGATGACATCGGCACTGCACCAGCCGACGGAGTGGCGGCAGAAGTGCTTGGAAAGGATACCGATTTTTAGGGGGTTTTTTCCCGTGCCGCTTCCGAATCCTTTAGCGCCCGGTTTGGAGGGGGCGGGGGTGGGGGCGGGCGGGGTGAGGATTTGGCTGATATAGCGATCGCCGATTAATCGTTGCAGGGCGTAATTTTGTTCCAAATTATCCCGCAGGTAGGGCAGGGCGAATAATAAATTGGCGTAGAGGGATTTGGTTTCGATTTCGTTGCTGTTAGGTAGCAGGGCGGGCAGTTTCGCTTCCAATTCCAAAAACCGATCCAGGGCGATGCGATTCAATCCGGAAACTTGATAGATACTGACGGCGTAAATAGACGCCATGATCGGGTCGGCATCGCCGCAGGTTTGGACGTAGCGATCGACGGCGCGGCGGGCGGCGGCGAGGTCGGCGGAGTCGCGGTAAATGCCGCACAAATGCTGGTGGGCGGCGACGAGATCCGGTTTCAATTCCAGGGCTTTTTCGAGGAAGGGAATCGCCTCTTTCGGCTTTCCCTGGTGGCGGTAAATCATGCCGATCTGAGAGTAGGCTTCCGCCAGATTCGGGTCCGCCGCGATCGCCTGTTGCCAACTCGCGATCGCCTCCGGCAATTGCCCCGCCGCGGCCCACTGATTGCCCCGGTGAAAGAGCTGCGTCGCGTCCCCCATTTGGGACTTCAAAACGGACGCCTGCCGTTCCACTTCCCGGGCATCCGCCTCCCGCCCCAACTGCCGCAAAACCCGCGCCAGATTGACATAAATGGGCGCCAGGTCAGGTTTGAGGGAGAGGGCTTTTTGGTAACTCGCGATCGCCTCCTCCAGTTTGCCCTGTTTGTAAAGCATACTGCCCAAATTGGCGTGGGCTCGGGCGAAATTGGGATCTAACTCCAGGGCTTTGGCGTAGCAGCGGACCGCCTCGTCGAGTTGGGTCCGGGCCTGGGCGACATTCCCCATCGTCACATAGACGGGCGCCGAGTCCGGTTGGAGTTGCAACGCCTGCCGACAGACCGCGATCGCCTCGTCGTACTGTTCCCGGGCATAAAAAGCCTCAGCCCGCTGTAGGAGGGCTGCGGGGGTGTTGGATTGGGCGTTAGGGGCGGAACTCGACTGGGACGGCATCTCGGCGATCTCGTTGAATGGTGAAGCTGGGGGGACGGGTATCGGATACCCCATCTGTTTTTATCATAAGTTGTTCGGATCTCCAACCCGGTCCGACGAAGGTAATTTTAAATCCCTTATAATTGAGAAAAGGTTCCGGGTGTCAGATTGAGGGTGTTGAAAACCGAACTATAATCACAGTCTAAATGTGATTGAGATCGCCGTTTTCGGTTGTGCGATCGCACCAAATTCCGCGATCGAGATTACCCGGATTCGAGTCGAATTCTGTCACAATAATAAATGTAGTGGACTGTTTCATCTGAAATGAGGCGATCGGATCTGAATCCACAGGCAAGATGCCTGTGCTACGTTTGGAATTTTGCCTCATTTGAGCCGAAACGATCTAGTAGGAGGTTGAATCATAACCTTTACAAGGAGGTCAGCGATCGCGAACAAGGAGCATTCAATCGGGAACGAAATCATGGAGAAAGCTAACGCCGAACGGAACGATGCGATTACCAAAGCCGCGGCAGTCAGTCTGATCTGGATCTTAGCCGGACTCGACCGAGATGGGATGTCCGAGAAGTACGACCGAGAAAAAGGAAAAATCCACGTCAATCTCACCCCTTTGGCACAACCCTAAATCGGGAGCGATGAAGTGGATGCGATTCCGGCCGGACGGTGCATCCTGCCACCCACTGCCAAAACTTTTTTTTCAAATTGAATAATTCTCGGGTACCGCGCGATCGCGGTGCCATCAAATTGGGGACGTAGCCCAGCTACGCCCCCAATTAATTTATGATCAACTGTCCAGAAAAAATGCATTGAGATTCAGCAAGCGACCCTCGAGACAGCTTTCGCGAGACTCAGAAACCTTCCCGATTCCCGAGTCCCGATTCTCGAGTCCCGATCGTCACCGTCTAGCATTCATCAAATTGGTATTAAGCAAATTGGCATCGTCCAAATTCGCCCCCGCCAAATCTGACGCACTCAGATCGGCGCCGCTGAGATTCGTCCCGGTCAAGTCGGTATCGCGCAAATTGACACCGCTGATATCGTACCCGTAAAGGCTTCCTTCTTGTAATTGCACCCGGCCCAAATTGGTGACGGACTGGCGCACGTCCTGGAGGTTCGCCCCCGTCAGGTCGGCACTTTCCAAGTTGGCGCCGACGAGGTTCGCCCCCCGCAGGTTCGCGTCTTGGAGGTTGGCAATCACCATGCCGGCGAGGGTGAGATTGGCATTGCTGAAGTTCGTGCGGGTGAGATCTGCACCGTGGAGTTTGGCGGCGATGAGACTGGTATTTTCCAGATCGGCTTCAACCAGGATCGCCCGGTTGAAGTTCGCCTCGTTCAAATTGGTACCTTTGAGGTTCGCGCCGCTGAGGTTGGCATTTTGCAGGTTCGCACCGTTGAGGTCGAGTCCCTCGAGTTGGGCGCCGGTGAGGTCGCATCCTTGGCAGCTATTCGTCTCCAGCAACTGCTTGAGGTGGGCGGGGTTCTCAGCGCGGGCCGAAGTGGCAACACCGATGGCGATCAATAACGTCGCGGCTGCATAAGTTAAGAATTTCATCCCACACCCTCCAAAACTCTCGATAACTCCTAATATGCTGGATCTTGAGTGTGAAGGAAATGAGTAAAATCCCGGTTGGGGGCGATCGCGATCACTGGATTTTGTCCGGAACGGTGCGGCGATCGCGTCATGACTTTTCGGTTGTGACCGCTCGAACCAAGTCTGCGAGGCGGTTGGCGCTATCTACGACGCCCAGCGATCGAGCGGCTTCTTTCATCCGCGAAAGCACTGTTTCAGATTGTAACAGATACAAAACTTTACTTTCAAGTGCCGTCGCCGTCAAGTCCCCCTGTCGGATCATGACCGCCGCACCGCGATCGGCGAATACCTTGCCGTTGTAGGTTTGGTGATCTTCAGCCGCGTAGGGATAGGGGATCAAAATCGCCGGCGTTTCCGTCACGGCCAACTCCGTCAGCGTCCCGGCCCCGGCCCGACTCACCGCCAAATCCGCCCGTCGCAGCAAACCCGCCATATTGTCGAAAAACGGCATCGCGATATATTGGGGGTGCTCCAGGCGGCCAGCCTCCGGATCGTTGGTCCCCGTCAGGTGCACCACCCAAATCCCCGCCTCGAACCAGGACGGCGCGGCGGCCCGCACCAAACGGTTGACCGCCACCGCCCCCTGGGAACCGCCCACCACGGCGACCACGGGGGCACCTTCGGGGATGGGGAAGGGCAGGGGTTCCGCCTCCCCCACAAATTCGGGCCGCACGGGCGTCCCCACCACCGCCGTTTTCGCTTTGGGGAGGTATCGGGCGGCTTCGGCAAATCCGATCGCCGCCCGGGTGCAGCGGGGCGCCAGCCAGCGCGTCACCTTGCCGGGGAGGGCGTTGGATTCGTGGAGGACGACGGGCAGGCCGAGGGAGCGGGCCGCGAGGATGGCGGGGGCGGCGATGTAACCCCCGGTGGTGAAGACCCCCCGAAAATTGCCGTTTTTGAGCAAGGTTCGCACCTTGAGGACGGAGGCGGCGAGGCGTCCGACGGTGAGCAGGGTTCCCAGCCCGGGTTTGCCCTGAAATCCCCCCACGGCGACGGTGTGGAGGCGATACTGTCGGGGAACCAATTGGGTTTCCAAACGGTCAGGAACCCCGAGCCATTCGATATCATAGTCGCCGAGACAGCCGGCGGTGGCGATCGCCGGAAACAGATGTCCGCCCGTACCGCTGGCGGCCACCAACAGGCGCGTGGGTGTTTGGGTCAAAGCCGTTTTTCTCCTTCTCTAGCCGACAACTCCGCTACAATCAAAAGACGCGAGGGCTGGCGGGGTCTCCGGATGGAAATCCCCGACTCCTGACAACTGTACAACCGAGACGGACAACTGACAACTCGACTTATGATCCCCTTTCAACTCTTTCAATCCGACTCTCCGAGAACCACCCCGGCGCGAGGGCGTTCCGGCTCGGCTTTCCGAGGGACTTTTTCGCCGGTTTTATCCGCCATTTTGGGGATCGCCCTGTGGTGCGGTTCGGGCCTGTTTCCCCGGCCGGGTACCGCGCAACCGCCGGAAACGGCCCCCCCGGAATTGATGGCGCTGATCGAGGAAATTGAGGGGGCGGCAAACCGGCGAGATGTGGGTGCGGTGATGGAGAATTACGCCCGGGATTTTAGCAATTCCGACGGTTTGAATTACGAAATGTTGGAGGAGGCACTCGCGGAGTTTTGGGGGGAGTATTCCCGGCTCAATTATACGACCACGTTGGAGAGTTGGGAGCGGGACGGCGGGGCGATCGTGGCGACGACCGTGACTCAAATTGAGGGGGTGAGGGAGTTGGGCGATCGCGAATTGACCCTGCTTTCTACGATTACTTCCCAACAGCGGATCGAGAATGATAGAATTGTCGGCCAGGAAATTTTGTCGGAGCAAAATCAACTGACCTCCGGCGACGACCCGCCGACGGTGCGGTTGAACCTTCCGGAACAGGTGCAAATGGGGGAGGAATACAGCGTCGATGCGATCGTTGAGGAACCCTTGGGGAGCGAGATTTTGATCGGGACGGCGATCGCCCAACCGGCGACGGCACAGGCCTATTTTGACTCGGAACCCCTACGGTTGGAGTTCCTGCCCTCCGGCGGGGTGTTCAAAATCGGTCAGGCGCCGGACGTGCCCGAGGATAGCTGGGTGTCCGCCATTTTGATGCGCCGGGGCGGGATCACGCTGGTGACGCGGCGGCTGCGGGTGGTGGATTGACTTCTCCCCGGTCTAAAGACGCGGGGATTCTTAAGCCGTCCAAAACTGAACTCTTAAAGGCATAGTCAATGT
>NZ_JAYFER010000592.1:0-23984 GCF_055795065.1 Lyngbya sp. CCY1209 | reverse complement strand
ATTGACTATGCCTTTAAGAGTTCAGTTTTGGACGGCTTAAGAATCCCCGCGTCTTTAGACCGGGGAGAAGTCAAATCCAAGTGATCCGCGATCGCTCCGATGTCAGCCTGGACGCATTTTTCGCCACCTACCAAAGCCGGGAACTCACCCCCGGCGATCGCACCGACGCCCTGCGGCTGTTGGAGATGCAGCGACATTCCCTATTGATGTTCACCAGTTGCGGCTGGTTCTTCGAGGAAATTTCCCGGCCCGAAGGCACCCAGATCCTGCGCTACGCGGGGCGGGCGATCGAACTGGCTGCAGATGTGACCGGAGTCGAACTAGAAGCGGAATTTCTGGAAAAACTCGCCCTGGCCCCCAGCAACGTGGAATGTTTCGGAACCGGAGATGAAGTGTACCGTCAACTGGTGATCGGCGATCGCGTCAGCCCCGAACAGGTCGCCGCCCACTACGCCATCAGCTCCCTATTTACCACCCACGAACGGGAACAGCAACTTTACTCCTACACCACCCGCCAATCCGACTATCAAATCCAGCGGTTGGGATCGCTGACCCTCGCCGTGGGGCAAGTGCTGCTGGTGTCCGACATCACCCGGGCTGAACATCACTACACCTTCGCCGTGTTGCACCTGGGGGGGTGGGACTTCCACTGCTGCATCCAACCCTTCACCGGGCGCCGGTCCTACGTCGATCTCAAACAGAATTTATTTGATGCCCTCCAGGATGCCAGCGCGGCATCGGTGATTTTGGCGATGGTGGCGGAATTTGGCAACCCGTCCTTCAGCCTGGACCATCTGTTTGCCGAGGATCGGCAGCGGATCATGGCCCTGCTGTGCCAGGAAACCCTGACCCGTCTGGATCAGCTTTACACCCAGGTTTACCGGGACAATTACGGGGTGATGACGGCCTTCCACCGGGACGAACTGCCCGTCCCCCAGGAGTTGCGGGTGGCGGCGGAGATCGCCTTGGGAAATCGCTGTCTGCGGGCGTTGCAGGGGTTGGAAGCCGAAAGCGGGGACGGTCGTTTGAACGCAAATTATCTGACGGAACTCGAAGCGATCGCCGCCGAGGCCAAACAGCAGCGGATCGCGATCGCCAATCCGGACATTCGGACGATTTTAGAACGATCCATCGTGCGATCGCTGGCCAGCATCCTGAAACACGGCGATCCCGCCACCGTCGAAACCCACATCGGGCACCTGGAACGCCTGATCCAGATCGGATATCAACTCGATCTCAATCCCAACCTCGAGAAAGCCCAGGAATTGTATTTCCAATATCTCGAAACCCAGATCGTCCCCCTGTGCGTCGGCTGGCTGCAACACCGCGATCGCGCGATCGCGTCGGAAACGGACGATAATAAAGAAACGGCCCAGTGGGAACTTCCCACCCTGCGGAAACTGTTACAACTGGGTCAGACCTTGACCATCGACGTTCACGCTTGGTTGAGTCAACTCACCTAGCTTTTCTCCCCCTCCTCCGATGAATTTCTCTGACAAGCTACTCGGCGCCATCGATCGCAATCAAAGCCTGCTGTACGTCCCCCTAGACCCCGATCCGGAGGGATATCCGCCCAAATTCGACAGTCCGGAAGGGCTGTGGCTGGTCGATGACAGCGGACTGGTGGAGGAGTGGAACGGGTGGCTGCGGGCGATCGTCCATCAGACGGCGGATCTGGTCTGTGCCTACAAACTGACGCTCAACGCCTATCTCGGACTCGGGATGTCGGGGTGGAAACTCTTGCAGCGGGTCCTCACACACATCCCCTCCAACATCCCGGTCATCCTGGACGCCAAACACGCCGACCTCAACACCGGGACCCTATTTTCCCGGCTGATTTTCAAAGATTGGGGGGTGGATGCCTGCACCGTCTCCCCCTACACCGGCCAGGATCTGGTCGCCCCCTTTTTGCTGCATCCGGGGAAAGCCGTCTTCGTCCTCTGTGCCACGGCCAACCCCTCCGCCACCCTCCTGCAAGAATATCCCCGACCGGAAAACCCCCTCTATCTGGAATTGGTGAGGGCGACCCGGACTTGGGGGACTCCCGAACAGGTGGGGTTGGAAGTGGGGGTGATGGCCGATATGTTGGCCCGCATCCGGCGGGAGGCGCCCGAACGCCTGATCCTGGTCCAGGGGGATATCGCCGAAGAAAACGACCTCACCGAAGAGGGCGACTTGACCCAAATTTTGGCGGCGGGGTTGAGTCCGGACGGCGGCGGGTTGCTGCTTCCCCTCCCCCCCCGCCTGTTGGAACGGGAAACCGTCACCGAAGCCGTGCGGGGACTGCGGGACGCGATCAATGACGAACGCCTGCGGGTGATGCAGGGGAGCCCGAGTTGCGACCTGTGGCTTCCCGACGTTTGTTTTTTGGAGCACCAACCCCACCGGGATTTAATATTGCAATTGTATGATATCGGCTGCATCATGTTCGGGGATTACGTCCAGGCGTCGGGGGAGGTTTTTCCCTACTATATCGACCTGCGGCGGATCATTTCCATGCCCCAAATTTTCCATCAAATTGTGGGCGCCTACGCCGAAATTTTGCAGACCCTCAATTTCGATCGCATCGCCGGTATCCCCTACGGTTCTTTGCCGACGGCGACGGGGTTATCGCTGCGGTTGGGACGGCCGATGATCTTCCCCCGCAAAGAGGTGAAAAGTTACGGTGCGGGGCGGGCGATCGAAGGTCACTTTCAAGACGGGGAAGTGGTGGTCGTTGTCGATGACATTTTGATTTCCGGAAATAGCGTCATAAAGGGAGCTGGAATCTTGCGTGAGGCGGGGTTGAAGGTGGAGGATATCGTCGTATTTCTCGACCACGGCCGCGACGTGATGAAGCGGTTGGAAAATGACGGATATCGGGGTCATGCGGTGTTGTCTTTAGATGAAATTTCAGAAACCTTATATCAGGCGAATCGAATCACGTCCCACCAGTTCGATTTGTTGCAGGAACAGGGTTGAACAATTAACAATTAACAATTAAAAATTGATAATTTTTTCCCGCGACCCGATTTGGGTGACAGGGAAAAGAAACCGCCTTTTCATCAGAGTCGAACAGTTTGTCCCTCAACGGGAAAGTAAAGATGGCAAGAGATCGATTTCATAATGTTGTTAGAACTGCTTTAGAAAAGGAAAATTGGATCATCACTGCCGATCCTTATGAAATTAAGATTGATGATGTGGATTTCGAGATCGATTTGGCAGCAGAACAAGTATTGGCAGCACAAAGAGACGGCCAAAAGATTGCTGTCGAAGTGAAAAGTTTCATCAGCTCGTCCAATGTTTCAGATTTTCATACGGCATTGGGTCAGTTCCTCAATTACCGAGATGCACTGGCCAGTATCGAACCCGATCGCCAACTTTACCTAGCCGTGCGAGAATCAATTTATAAAAGCTTCTTCCAACGACGTTTCATCCTGGCGGCGGTCGATCGCTACCAAGTCCGATTGGTGATTTATAATGTATACCAGGAGGTGATCGTTCAATGGCTGTAGAGCAATATCGCCAATATATTCAACAATTGCTTTCGGAACGCGCCGATCGCGCTTCTAGACAGAGAACGGAATCGGAATACGAGGTGCAGACCGTTTTTGACATACAACGGGATCACTATCAACTGTTGTACGTCGGCTGGCGGGGACTCAAACGGGATTTTGGCTGTGTTCTGCACGTCGATATCAAAGGTGGAAAAATCTGGATTCAGCACGACGGCACCGAAGAGGGTCTGGCCAACCGATTGGTGGAAATGGGAGTCCCCAGGGAAGATATCGTTTTGGCATTTCACGAACCCGAAATTCGCCAGTATACGGAGTTCGGTACGGGATAGGCGATCGTCATTAGGGTGTAGGGTGTAGGGTGTAGGGTGTAGGGAAAATCGATTCCCTATTGCCGATCCCCTTTCTACGGGTTCTCTATTCCCGTCCGCAGATTACACTTTAAAGTGGTTACATCGGTTTGATTATAGGGAAATCCCTGAGAAGCGATCAATTCCTCCCTCATCTATTTAAAAGAAAGTCCTAGGGATATGTAGTACAAGAGGGAGTTGCAGAAAATTATCGTACTGGGGAGCAATCTTCTGTAGGTATTGAAGGTAAGCCAGCCAGTTCAGCGGTTCATCATCAGGTTTCAAGAGTGGATTCACCTCAACTAATGCAATTTTTTTTGCTATAGTGTTGGTTTTAGGCTGAATCAATTTTCCAGATTTGTTTTCGTATAGCCGCAACATTGACTCTTGAGAGTTGGTTTGATCGGTGGCAGCTTTGGGGCGTATCAACAGGTATGAGTTGTCAGCTAATTTTGCGATCGCCCTGCCTCTTTTCGGCTGGTTTTTATCATTATTCCAAAGAGTTGCTTGGGGCATTTCTCCTCCATCTCGGCAGCGAATTATTCGACAATTTTTGGGCAGCTCAAATGGTTCAATTTCATCATTATTGTCGAGCAAATAAATGGTTTCTTTTGTCCCAAAGTAGGGATCTCGTAGTCCCTTTATAGCCTGTCTCATATTGTTTGCATAGGGTAGGAGCAATGTCGAGTTTGGTAAATTCATAAGCTCCTTGAAGAAAGTGGAGACAAGCCTTTGTAGGATCGGCCCCTGACAACCTTTAAAGTTAGTTTCGGCTTGGATGTCAGGGATAAATTCACGCAAGGGTTGCCAAGTGCTGGTTGCTGTGCGACCTGTTAAAATTCCCTGTGAGTCGAGCTTAGTCGCAACTGGCAAGTAATTTCCGTTTGATAACTTGTGCAGATAAGTTCCGATTGTTTGCAAATCAGAAGGAAGTCCATAAGCTTTGAGGGCTTTAGGGATTAGCCCATCGTGATAACCCAGGCGACATTTCATCGCGAGCAAGGTTGCCTTACACTTGTGAGGAAGTTCTTTAACTTCCTTTTCATCATTTTCATTGACTGGAACAGTTAAACTTTTGGTGAGAAGATTGCGACCTGGTAAGTGTTCCTTGATTGGATCGTAAGGATCTTCTTGAGGTCGTTTTTTGAAGTAATTTTCAGGATAAATCGGAAGAATGAGTGCTTTTGTCTCCCTGTAAGGTTCGGGGAGTGCCTTAACCCGTTCAGTAATTATCTCTTCACGATCTTGTTTGCGTTGCTTCCAGTCACCTTCAAGCGTGACTGGAATTGGGTTGCACATTCCCACCAACCCCGGATCGGTTTCCTTGATGAGGTTAAGTTGAAGCTTTTTGGCTTCATGCTCGAGTGCTTGGCCCACTCCCTGAAAATCTACATAATATATTGAATCAGGGCAGGATGATGGCAGACGTTTGGAAAACTTAGAACGACCTTCGTTAATAATGTCAGGCTCAAACCGTTCAAAACCGGGTTGCAAGATTGGTGCGATTATCTCAAACAAGTAAACTAGATCGTTGGGCGTAACTCCTGCTGTGACATCCTGAAATTTCTCGCGTCCCTCCCGATTGATGACAAAAAAACGTAGCTTTAGGTTGGGATCAGACCAACCGAGTGGATTAAGAAGAAGTTCATCTGCACTCGGCACAGAATCATAGTCAAACTTACTGAGTAGTTCAGCCAAGTTGTTAGCCCAATATCGATCCTCTGTAATTTTGGCGGTACAAGCTCCATTAGGAGTATAAATCATAACGCTAAACTCCTCGGGTAGTTTAGTCCGAGTGTAAGGCTGGGCAAGATAGCGTCGTACACCAAAGTCGAGGGGTAAGTAGAGTTGGGGCTGACCCGGAATCTGAAGCGATCGCGGGTGAATCATAAATGAATAAGGGTTCTTCTTTTTTGAGTACAAAACATCAGTAATACAAAATTGAGGCTTTTGAAAGAGGGAACTCGCAACCTCCAAAGCTGGCAAGAACTTAATTGATTGAAATTCAGAAATAAACTCGGAAAAACCGATGGTATTTTGCGTGATTCGCGCAACGGCGATACTTGGAATTATTCCAAACAGTGACCGGTCACGGGGTTGAGCAGTACCATTATCAGACCGCTTCCAATCTTCCGGTGAAAGCTGACATTCATCCCATTCAAATAAAGCCCGATCAATTGCCGCCAATGATGCTTTTATATCTTGCTCAACAGGTTTCTTTTTTCCTCGTTTCTTGCCGGCGATTTTGAAAGTTTCCCTCACCCAATGCTTGAGCAAGGTCTTAACTCGTTTTTCCGGAATGGAGTTAAGACTAAAAAGGAAAGGCTTATCAGTCGGTAAGGAACCCTCAACATAAACAATTTGAGGAACCGAAGCATTAATCAGGGCTTTCAATTGATATCCTGGCAAACTGATTGGGTGATCGCCTCGTTTTGGTCGATCTCGAGAGTAGTCAGCAAGCAATACCTGCTTGAGGTCAGTCGGTAGGGTCAAGCAGAAATAACGATCATGTAGTTGATTGGGATTGAGCTGCAATGCGGCAATTTTGAGTGAAATTGTCATAACTTAGAAACCCTTAATGTTGAGAAGTGCTTGAATGCCCTGAGACCAAAGAATTACGGCTTTGGGATCTTTTTGTAATTGTTTGGCTCGGGCGATCGCATCCTTAAGATAGGCAGAATAAGCAGCATCACACAGTCGTACTGTTGCATCAACCTGCCCTCTCGTGATGCGGGGCCACAATTGCCCAATATCCTCAGTCCACCACCGATTTAAGAGAATATTATTCATAAAACTCTTGGGAGATTTAGGAAGGTAGCGTATCTGGCGTTTGAAAGCTTGGTCGATGAGCCGATCCGCAATCCGGGCATAGTATCGGCATTGTTCGAGCAAACTAAACGGTTGTGGTGGTTCCTTTTCCGCCAGGAGTTTTGCCCGACGATCCAAGATTTCAGGTAATCTTTGATCTGTCTCAAATAGAGAGACCAAAAATAACTCAATTGAGATTTGTAGATCGGTTGGGTTAGCATGGGGTCTGACCAACGAATAGAGGACACAAAATGCAGCCTCGCGACTACCCGGCGGAACGATGTTAATATCACGGCTCACGCCCTGAGAATAGGCAATCAGTACATCAACGCCAGGGATAGTGGCAAAGCGTTCGGCGTGACGACGGCGAAGGCAAGCGGCTTTTTTACGAGGATCAAAGCCGTCTAAGTTATCATTGTCTCCAACGAGAACCTTGCAGCGATCGCCCTGCCCCAGAAACTCGAGAGCTTCCCACACCGCCCAACATTGAGCCTTTGAGTTAGTTGTCAGAAGTGCCCGCCGTCGGGCTTCAGGATATTGTTGTAAGTCTTGCTCAATGATCGAGGAAGATCCCCCCTCAAAAAGCCGCTTAGTGATTTCAGAGATAGCTACAAGTTTGTCTTCAGATTCACGTCCGCTGATAAAGATAGGCTTGCCGTCAGACTTACAGAATGGATGGTAGTGCAAACTAATTTTCCCATGTTGTAAGCCCTGCCTTTGCAGTAAATAGCCATCAGTTCGCAAGTGATAAATTGAGCGCCCGTCAGGAAGCCAACCCGTTGCGGTAGCCAGGACAAAGTGACAACCGGCATAATCATCAAGTTCATATAACTGGCTGAGGTTGGCAATCAAGTCGGGTCCGCTAAATAGCAATGAGAAGTAAAGGAGGTTGAGATCGTCATGATTGATACCACGATCTAAAACCAGACCCGCAGCTCGCCCCGTGATTAAACGAGGAAAAATATTTTCTAGATAGTTCGGGCCACTACTGAGCGCAGGCTGGGGAGTATCTGTCTTAATCGCGATCGCCATCTCACTGGCAGTTAATCGGCGATCGGCATCATGAAGCAAAACCAGCAGCGCATTAACTGCCAGAATAATCAGAAAGTAATCAATGAAAAGTCTTTGTTCAGTTTCCCCTAACCTTTGAAATGATGTGTACTGGGATAATGCTTGAGTGAGTCTTGTGGCAACTGGATTGTCCGGATCTCCATCAAACTCCTCTTCGTAGAACATCTGAGTTGTTGCAATTGAAAACGGGTCGTTGGAAGTAGATTTAACCCCCTTTTTCAGTAAAGGGAAAAGCTCCTCTTTGATTTTTTGATAATCCTCGTCACTCCAACCCGATTGGATTTCTCGGATGAATTCGTGAGTTTTCTTGATCCAATTAAGCTGTAAAAATGTCGAGTTAAAAAATGACATTTTCTCGAGGCTGGTACAAGCATCAGGTCGTCGCGATAAATAACCAATCAACCAATCAAAAATAGTGCCGACTTGGTTGAGATCATTATTCAAACCGGCTACTGGCAATCGCTTCAGGTTTTGCGATCGCTTCCTCCGAATCACCTCCTGGTAACTGCCGACCTCCTCGATCCACTCCCTTAAGTCCTTGTCGGGGGAGAGTTGGTTTTGAATCCTTTGTTGAGCAGAATCAGCCTCGTCAATAAAACAGATATTAAAAGTTTTGGTGACGTACTCAAGCACAGACATAGGCCGATCGGTGAGCTGAATGTTGGATAGCAAAGCCCCCTCTGGAGTCGTCATCAAAACCGAGGCTTGCTCCAAATTTTGCATCTGACGTAGCCGTGAACACTGGTCAATAAACGGGCAGTGACAATTAGGCTCGCCCCGCTCTGAGCGATACTTTAGATCGAGACATGGGGGATTTTCGCGATCTACGTGTTCGCTGAGTCCGGCTAAAGCGCACGAGTAATCAAGCACATCATGTCCAATATGCTCAAGTTCAAATGATTCTTGAGTTTCGAGGAATGCCTCACGGTATCGGTTGCGATTACTGCGCCCAACAATTACAGCAATATCTCGTTTGCCATTGAGTAAGTAAGGCCAAAGCTTTTGTGCTGTATTTAAGGCCGTCGTGACGGTGGGAGAAATGATCGCAATTCTATAAGGTAGCGTATTGGCAAAATACAGAGTTGCAATTTGAATCAGGATGGATTTACCCGTGCCTGCAGGACCATGTAAGGCAATTACCCGCTCGAAAGTGAACGTTTCAGTCTCGCTCATTTCAGGAAAGTGCGAGAGTTTTAGGTTTCGCAGTTCCTCAAGGTAATAACTGGGTAGATTTTGTCGGCTAACTAATTTATTAGTAAATTCTATTAACTGACCAAACGTGACACTTATGGCAGGATTTGCAGTACGTTGCCGGGGAATTTGAATCAAAGTCATAACGGAAATCCTTCAATTTCAATACGTTCGAGCTGCCCGTCATTATGCTTACAACTCCTCAGCAGATATGTGCCGTTACCCCGAGGCTTAACACGAATTTCCTTTAAAGGAATAGGTCTGCTCATGAAATTTTCGTAACTGTTAAAGCGCCCAGGCAAGATTGCCTGAAGGTTGGGCTCAATTTGGCATTTTCCGAGTGGCAGATGTGCAAAACCGTCTTTTCTCTTAAAGCCTCGAACTGTCTGAGGTAACTCGAAATAAGAACTTAACACATTGCGACGAGAATACTCCCAAACCAGAAAAGAACCGCCGATCACCTGCAAACTTCGATGTAATTGAGTTGGCTGAGTACCGTCTATTTTATGAATATTCCCAGATACAACAAAACGAAGTAAGTCAAGTGGCTCGTTGGCATAAAGTTTATAAAATGCCCAAAGGCAAGCTTCCAGCTTTGCTATGGATCGAGGAGACTCAACGTTTTCCTCTTCGGAAAGAGCTTTGACAACTGGATCTAGTCCCGACAAGTCACGACCTGGCATTACGCACCCTCCTAGCTTTCTTCTTTACACTGTCGATCGCCCCACTAAAAAACAAAAAATTGCGGTCGGGCAAAGCATCCCTTACTTGCTGTAGATAGACTTTGCCAACTCGGTCGGGTACGACATAAACGAAGCGATCGCAATTCTCAGGCTTTCGCTCTTGGCTCACTTTACGAATTAGTGAGCGAGGATAGAGGTAATCCTTGCAGTCAAAAATCCAGCGATCGCCGTTCGCAAAATTAACAGCAACGTCTCCGTCACAGTCAAGATTTGGCCACAAATCACAATCGGGAACAATCTTTTTAAAAGCCTCGAATAGATGCACGTCGATCGCGCTACGAAAGTAAAAAGCTGAAGCAATACGCCCCCGTAAAACTTTTTCCCCGAACTCATAGTTTCTAATCTCGATCGACTGCATTGCAAGACAATCACGACATTGAGGATGAGGTTTAGAATTAATTGAGGGCGCTCCACACTGTTGACAAGCGAAATCACTTGGAGCCGTATCGGCTGTGTAATATGCGTTATCTATCAATCCCCTCAACTCCTTGGGCTTTTCGCTCAAGAAATCAATCATTTCATCCTCAGTTTTGCTAACTGATGAAACCAGATAACGCCGCAGCTCAACATATAAACTATGCGGATCTTCATGAGCCTGACAATAAGAATGCAGTTCATTAAAAAACTGATTTTCTTCTATTTCTTCAGGACTGTTCCGTAGTTCTACATACTCCTCTGCAAGTTCGCCGACCCAAGCATTTGCCTGAATGCTCGCATCCGGTATCTTGCCAAGCCGTACTAATCGATCGTCAGGTTCTAGTAAATCAACCTGTAAGTAACTGGGCCACTCGCAGTAAGGCTTATTAATCACTTCCTGCACGAGTTCAGACCAGTTACCCGGCGGACGAACACCCTGCTTGAAAGCAGCAACCGCAAAATGATCCAAAGTATGGTCAATTTCCTTTAGCGGTAATCCCGACGATGCTCGCCCGTTCGGGGATAGAGCGATCGCCCTCAACAGGTAAGCAAAACCCACTTCAGCATGATTGACTGCCACCAAAAACTCCTTGCTTCATGTTCTCAATAAAGCACGAACTGGCATGGGAGCATGGCTTCAGAAGCCATCTCTGTAATCAGCCAGTTTTCAACGTGAAGTTACTGCTTGGCGAGAATTATAGCATGATTTGACTCGCACGACTTACGCAGTCGGAAGAAGAGGAGACTATTTTGCGTTCGGCTTCCAGGGGTGGGAGGGTTCGGGGATTTCCGGACAGGGAGTCGGTTTCTCGTTGTCAGACATGGTTCTGTCAGGTGGGCGATCGCGATTAGGGTGTAGGGTGTAGGGTGTAGGGAAAATCGATACACCCCAACAAATTCCCGCGATAATTTTTATTCCCAATCTGCGACATCTGCGTAATCTGCGGATTCATTCGATCGCGACATCGGCTCAGAAAAGATTGTCTGCAACCAATCTTCCCGTTCTGCCGGCGAATCTTCCGCCCAATTCCAGAGGCTTTCATAGAAGAAAAACGAGACACCAGCGAAATTGCGATCGCGGACAATTTTCACTTTTTGATCCAACGTTTCCGTCGCCGTCGGACGATTTTTTAAACCGCTCAAAATCCCCACGACGACCGGAATATGTCCGTTTGCCAATTTCACCTCTTCCCGCTCCAATTCCGTAATAAATCGGTCGATATCCGGCCGATACACCTGCAAAACCAACTCCTCAATATAACCCCGCCGTTCCCAAGTAAACCAATCTTGCAGATAAGCGGGAAGGGCAAAATGCAAGGGATTCGGAGACAGAGAAACGATACAATCGGATTGAATCGCTTTGACGGCATAAAATACCCGCTCCATAAATTCATTCAATCTATCCGCACGCCAGCGAACCCAGTAGGTATCCAGGGGATTGTCCGGGGGAGATTGTCCGCCGTGTTGTTGTTGAAACAATTGCACGGTAAAAGAATCGTAACCGAACTCCGAGGGCAACCCGAAATGGTCGTCAAACTGAATGCCGTCGATATCGTAATTTTTGACAATTTCAGTAATTAGATTTATAATCAAATCTTGAACTTCGGGACGAAAGGGATTCAACCACCCCCATTCTGGATTTCCTTTCGGTTGAGTCAAACTGCCCTCTCGGGTTGTGGTCAACCAATCGGGATGACGTTTTGCCAGGGGAGAATCGACGGGAACCATCAACCCAAATTCAAACCAGGGGATAACCGTCAACTGGCGTTGATGTCCCTCCTCGACCACTTCTCGCAGCATATCCCGCCCTTGCAGTCCCGGCGTCGGGTCGAGTTCGACCCCGAACACTTCCCCGGCTACGGCACTCGGATAAAGCGTATAACCGCCTTGCCAAACGGTGGGATAAATCCGGTTGAAATTGAGATTTTGAAGCCGTTCCAAAGCCCCCGTCAATTCACGATTTGAAAATAAAATATCACTGTCAACATTGGTCAGCCAAACGCCACGAATCTCTGTCGTCGCTCGGGCTTGAATTGGGGCAATTAACTGGTTTTTAAAAAATACCAGTGCAACAAAAAAAGCAATAATAAATAAAACTATTTTCTTATTTTTTTTATCTATTTTTATCATTTTCAATTATTTCGAGTACGGTTCGTATCGCTGCAATCATCACGTCCGGGCGATCAACCCAGACAAAATGGCTGCTATTTTCTGCAAACATCAATTGACTACGATCGCTCAATTCTAACAGCTTTTGTTGCATCTGACTCCAGGTGCGATCGACAATTTTGCGGGGCAGTAAATCCATCAATGGACTACTTTGTAAAAACGTGCTGGCTTCGATGACCAGCAACGGCAGGGAACCCAAGGATTGAGTCGGCTGCATTTGCCGGGAACTGATTTTCAGGTTTCGCATTTCCGAAAACATCGCCCCCCAATGTTTGGATTGATAATAGGAAAATTTGATGCGATTTAATTCTTCCTGCGGAAATCGTCGCAATTCCGGCTTCAGAAATTCAAACACTTGCAGGATTCCCATCAAACGCACCCACCCCAAGGCGGCGAAAACTTCGACAATTTTAAAAATAACGGTCAACAATATCCACAAAAATTCGATTTTCCAGGGATAGTTTAAAACGAGATCTTCGTGCAAACAGTGGGTCAGCACCATTCCCGCCACATTGTCGGGAAAATTTTGGGCATAGAGGCGAACGGTATAGCCACCGAAAGAGTCCCCGACCAAAACATAAGGGGGTTCGATATTTGCCCGTTCCAAAACCTGCGCGAATTCGGAGACAACTTGTTGGCTGGTGCGGGGTTTGTCGCTGGCATCGCTCCAGCCGTATCCGGCGCGATCGCAAATCACGACGCGATTCGTCTTCGACAGTGCCGTAAAAACGTGATAATTTGCCCAGCCAAAACTTCCCACACTGTGGTCAAATACAATAGTGGGAGAACCCGTCCCTGCACTGTAATAATGAAGGCGATAACCGTCGATTTCGACGAAATTTCCGGGGGGGGGATATCGTCGGCGATCGCAGGGCATACAAACTCGATGATAAACGGCGACGATCGCCAAAATGAAAAGCTGAAAAGCAGTCCCAACCATCGGCATTGCAAGAATCCCCAAGTCTCATCAAATTCTATCTCGATCGCGCCCCCAAATTGGAAATCGGCGCGATCGTCCGACGGAGTACCGTGAAAATGGATTTCCCACCTTTTCAAAAGCCGACGGCGAGGAACAAGTCGCCCTCCCTTGCCAGTCGTCACGGCAGATTCCCGAGATAATGCTGATATCATTATCGAGATTGACGATAGTATCAGCGTTGAGTGTGAGGCAAGTGAGATGAGTGCTTTCCAGTTCGGCACAATGGCGGAAAACGGCAGTATCCCGTTGTTGGACTTGGGCGCCCTCGTCCCGACCGCCTCACTGTCGCCTTTGGAGCGGCGATCGCGGGATGATGATACCATCACCGGAGGCGACGATACCGTTACCGGAGGCGACGATACCGTTACCGGAGGCGACGATACCGTTACCGGAGGCGACGATACCGTTACCGGAGGCGATGATACCCTTCCCGGTACAGATCCGGACGGCGAGGAAAGCACGCCACCCACCCCAGAACCCGCCCCACCGGTTCCGGCACCGACTCCGCCGACACCCGAACCGACTCCGCCACCCGTTCCTGAACCGACACCCCCCCCACCCACTCCCATTCCGACGCCTCCGCCGACACCCACACCGACACCGACACCCACACCCACACCGACACCGACACCCACACCGACACCGACGCCAACTCCCACACCGACACCGACGCCGACACCGACACCCACACCGGTCCCCACGCCTCCAGATTCGGTCATCGAAGGAGATGAAGGGAACAACGAGCTTCCGGGAAGTGCCGGGAAAGATATCATTTTAGGTCGGGGCGGAAACGATACCCTGCTGGGTTTCACCTCGAATGATTCCCTGGCGGGGGAACCGGGAAATGATATTTTATATGGCGGTCGCAACGACGACTCGATGACGGGGGGAGAAGGAAACGACCTGCTGCAGGGGAACCGGAACGACGATCGCCTCGAAGGGGGAGACGGCAGCGATACCCTCTTCGGCGGCCTCAACGAGGACACCTTGCTGGGGGAAATTGGCAACGATATCCTCTACGGCGACAAGGGAGATGACAGCCTAGACGGTGGCGAACGTCTCGATACCCTCTACGGAGGCGAGGACAACGACACCCTCTTCGGCGGTATCGGCAGCGATCTCCTATTCGGCAATCAAAACGACGACAGCCTCAACGGCGGCGGGGATGATGATAGCCTCTACGGTGGCTTGCAAAACGACACCCTTTTGGGGGAAGCGGGTTCGGACTTTCTGCGGGGCGATCGCGGCGACGACAGCCTCCACGGGGGAACCGGCGACGATTCCATGTACGGCGGCCAAGAAAACGACACCCTGATCGGCGGTGTGGGGATGGATTATGTCAGTGGCGATCGTGGTAATGACTGGATTATTGGGGTCGATCCCAACGCCGAAATTCCCGGACTCATCGAACTCGATACCCTCTACGGGGGAGACGGCGACGATACCTTCGTCCTGGGCGACGAAAGCGGCCCCTATTACGACAACCAAAACGACGAAGTGACGGGTGTAGCAGACTACGCCCTGATCGTCGATTTCAATACTGCCCAGGACGTAATTCTACTGAGTAATGACGATTATCTCTTCTCCAGCGACATCCCCGAAGGACTGCCCCAGGGGACGGCGATTTTCCGGCGGACGACGGGGGCCAACGAACTGATCGCCATTTTGGAGGGTATCGTGGATTTCAACCTCGACAGTGCCGACACGGAAGGCGGACCGATCCGATTTATTTAATTTCCCCCCCCCGGCGATTGTTGTGGGGAAAATAAAATTTCCCCACTCCGCCTCGTTCAAAACCGTCCGAAATTGGTAGAATTACTGTGAACGTGCGATTCGTTCTGTCAGAAAGATAAGCCAGCAATGGTGAATCGTATGACAGGTGGGGGCTGCAAGGCTCCCATAACTGGAGTTCTGTTCCTGGAAGGCAGGACATCTGGACTTCACTGGTAACTCTTGCTAGGAGCCGGATGAGGTGAAAGTCTCAAGTCCGGTTTTGAATGGGAGGGGATGGAGGTGACTCCATTCTCGACCCCTAACTTTTACAAAGTCAATCCAACGTGGAAGGAAAACCGAGACTCGCGATCGCCTGCCAAGGGGGCGGCAGTCAAACCGCCTTCACCGCCGGCGTTCTGAAAAAATTTCTCGAAGCCGGCGTCCATAAAAACTATCAGATTGTCGGATTGAGCGGAACTTCCGGCGGCGCGATTTGCGCCCTGTTAACCTGGTACGGCTTGTTAAAAGCAGCCAAGGGTTCCACCGACCCCGTCTCCAAAGCCCTAGTTGACTTCTGGAAAGATAACACCGCCACCCATCCTTGGGAACAACTGCTCAACGATTCCCTGATGTACACCCGCCGAATGGTAGAGCAGGGTCGAATCCCCTACTATGAAGCCAATCCCTACGATTGGCAGTGGGAATGGGTGCAAAATCTCTTCAGAACTCAGTCCCCCCGACAGGAATATCTGGACTTAAAAAAACTGCTAGAAAAGCACGTCAAATTCTCCGAACTGGAAAATCTGGTGGAGTCGTCAAGTCCGAAGTTACTAGTCGGCGCCGTGAATGTCCTCTCCGGCGGCTTCAAGGTTTTCGACTCCCAACGGGAGCAGATGAGTGTCGAGATGATCCTCGCTTCCGCCGCCGTTCCGACGCTGTTCAAAGCGGTAGAAATCAACGGCGAATTTTATTGGGATGGTTTGTACGCAGAAAATCCACCCATGACCAAATTGTTGCAAACCCTCCCCGAAGAGCTCTGGGTCATTCAAATCAACCCCAAAGAGGCGAAAACCGTGCCGACTGCGCCGGAAGATATCGTCGATCGCCGCAACGAATTAGAGGGCAACATCATGCTCGCCGTGGAATTGCGCGTCCTCCAATTTATCAATCAATTGGTCGAATTAGGAGCCTTAAAAGAAGAATTTTTAGAACGCTATCCCTTACATTATATCAAACTGCGAATGATCCGCATGAGCGAACCCCTCGCCGAAAGTCTAGACTACGCCTCCAAACTCGATCGCTCCCCCGCTCACATCAATAACCTGATCGCCGAAGGCGAACAGGAGGCCACAGCATTTCTGAACAATCCCAACGATCAACAATACGGCCCCCCGCCGTGGTGGGAAAGCGAACAAGTCTTTTTCAAGTAACAATTAATAATTAACAATTAATAATTAAAAAATTCCGGTTTACCCCCCAACCGGAGCCGATATTATAATCTGCGAAAATCTGCGAAATCTGCGGACTTAAAAACACCCAATTTCTGATGAAATCGGGCGTTTAAAAAATATCAAATTTTGGAAAAATCACCACTTCAACAGGTTAAATTCTTCCATATCCACCGTGTCGCGGTTCCGGTAAATCGTCAAAACGATCGCCAGACCCACCGCCGCCTCAGCCGCCGCCACAGCGATCACAAACACCGTAAACACCTGACCTTTGATATTCCCAGAATCCAAATAATTAGAAAACCCCATCAAATTGAGGTTGACCGCATTCAATAGCAATTCGATGGACATCAAAACCCGCACGGCATTGCGGCTGGTAATCAATCCGTAAATGCCGATGCAAAACAGGGCGGCCGCGACGACCAAAAAATACTGAAGTTGCAATTCCATAAACCGTTTTTTTGATTCACCTTATCAATGGAAACTGTCGGGGCGCAACACCTGCGCCCGATCGCATCTCAAAAACTACTCCGAAGTCTCCTTCCGGCCCGAAACCGAAAGCAACTCCCGGGGCCGCTCTCGGAGCGTCCAGACCGGCGTCTCGTCCGAATCGGTGGGGGACAAATCGGGGATAAAATCCCGGCGGGCCAGGACGATCGCCCCCACCATCGCCATCAACAAAAACACCGACACCAGCTCGAAAGGTAGCAAAAAGTCGGTGAAGAAATGCTCCCCGATGGCGATGGCGGAACTTTCAATCGCGGTCGTCTCAGCCGTCACGGCCCAGGGCGTGGACAGCACCATCACCGACAGCAGGCCGAACAAACCCACGCAGACCACGGCCGTCGCCACCTGCCGTATCCACGCCTTCGGCAGGGTCCGGAAATTCTGCTGCTTGTTCACCAACATGATCCCGAACAGGATCAAAACGTTAACGGACCCGACGTAAATCAAAACCTGAGCCGCCGCCACGAAGTCCGCATTCAGGAGCAGATACAGTCCGGCCATGCTCATAAATACGCCCCCGAGCAGAAACGCGGAGTAGACGATATTCTGGAGCAGGACCACGCCCAACGCGGCGCCAATCATCATAACGGCTAACAGGCCAAAGGAAACGACCTGAACCCCTTCTGCTAAATTCACAGTCTTTTTATTCCTACAATCATCAAAAACTCGACAGTTGCCGGCGGGGACTCCCGAATTCGGATGCGAGTCCCCGCCGACGGGCTAGGCGTTTTCCGCCTCTTTTTCGGCCTCCCCTTTCTGCCGCTCCAGGAGCTCCAGAATTTCCTCCGGACGCAAACCGGCTCGGCGAGAGGTGTGGGGGACTTCGTGGCCGTCGGTCACGCCCTTGGGCAGGTAAGCCAATTCTCGGATGGGAGTCACCATCGGATCGTCTGTCACCTTGTAGGGCAACCGTCCCAGCGCCACATTATCATAGTTCAACTCGTGGCGATCGTAGGCTGCGAGTTCGTACTCTTCCGTCATGGACAGGCAGTTGGTGGGACAGTATTCCACGCAGTTGCCGCAGAAGATGCACACCCCGAAATCAATGCTGTAGTGCTTGAGTTTCTTCTTCTTCGTCTGGCGGTTGAACTCCCAATCCACGACGGGCAAGTTGATCGGACAAACCCGCACACAGACTTCGCAGGAGATGCACTTGTCAAACTCAAAGTGAATCCGGCCTCTGAACCGCTCCGAGGGAATCAACTTTTCGTAGGGGTACTGAACCGTGATGGGGCGACGTCTCATGTGGTCGAAGGTTACGGATAACCCTTGGCCGATGTACTTGGCCGCCTGAATGGTTTCCTTGGCGTAGTCGCCAACTTGGTTGAGGAATTTGAGCATGGTGTTTTCTGAAGTCTCTTCAGGGTTTGGGTCGGGCCGGGTCAATTGTCGCGATCAGCTATCAGCCGTCAGCTTGGATAGGCAATGCGATCGCCTCTGACCCCTATTATGATCCTCAAAACCCGAACCGGACGCCGGGTCGGGTTTCGAGGATACCGCTCATCCCCCAAATGCCACGGGGAATGCCAGTTTCAACGCCGCCGTCAGCAGCAGGTTCACCAGGGCCACGGGCAGCAAAAATTTCCAACCCAGGTTCAGCAGTTGGTCGATGCGAACCCGGGGCACCGTCCACCGCAGCAGGACGGCGGTGAAGACCAGCAGGTAAGCTTTCAGGATGGTCATGGTGATGCCGAGGCTGGCCGTGACCACCTGTAGCCAGGGGGTGGTTTCGCTGATGCCCAACAGGCCGGCGATGGTTTCCACCGGAATCGGGAAATCCCAGCCGCCCAGGTACAACACCGCCACCAGCAGAGCCGAGAGCACCAGGTTGACGTAGGATGCCAGGTAGTACAGGGCGAATTTCATCCCCGCATATTCCGTCTGGTAGCCGGCGACCAACTCTTCTTCCGCCTCCGGCAAGTCGAAGGGCAGTCGTTCGCACTCAGCCAGGGCCGCGATCCAGAAAATCAGAAAGCCGACGGGCTGGCGCCAGATGTTCCACCCGAGGATGCCGTAGCCGGACTGCTGTTCGACGATATCGATGGTGCTGAGGCTGTTCGACATCATCACCACGGCCACCACCGCCAGGGCGAGGGGAATTTCGTAGCTGATGGACTGGGCGGCGGCCCGGAGTCCCCCGAGGAGGGAGTATTTGTTGTTGGAGGAGTAGCCCGACATCAGCAGGCCGATGGGCTGGATGCTCGACAGGGCGACCCACAGGAAGATTGCCGTTCCCAAGTCCGCGATCGCCAAATTTTGTCCGAAGGGTACGATCAGATAGGACAAAAAGACGGGAATTGCAACGACGATCGGGCCGAGGGTGAACAGCAGGGGATCGGCTTTGAAGGGAACGATGTCTTCCTTGAGCAACAGTTTCAAACCGTCCGCCAGGGGCGCCAGGGTCCCCATCGGGCCGATGTATTCCGGGCCGATCCGCTGCTGGGCCGCGGCGGAGATTTTCCGCTCCAACCACACCGTCCCCAGCACGCCGACGGTGGCCGCGACGAGCATCAATCCCATCGGAAACGGCATCCACATGGTTTTGGCGACGCCGGATGGAATGCCGAAATCCGAGAGGACCTGAATGAAACTTCCTTGTATATCTATTCCTGGGTTCATATATTTGCATTCAAAACGGCTGCAATTTCCCGGGACGGCATCGCGCCGTCCGTTCGAGGGGGATTCCTGAGTTCATTCTCGGTGCCGGCAATTGAGTCCCGTCCGGGGGCCACCGCCGGAGAATTTCCCCAGGTCGAGGGGGCGTGTCGTCCACAATAATATTCGCTATATGGCAACGAGCGATCGCGTGTTGACAGTTGGGTGAGGAGCACTACCTCGACCCCCTTGGTAAGGGGGAGGCGGGGGTGGAATTTCCAATCCCTACACCCTACACCCTACACCCTACACCCGCGCGCAGCGCTATAGTTTTGACACTTCCCACTCCAAAAAGAGACGGGTCTTCTCAGATCCCGCGCACTTCTCGTAAAGATTTTTAAAACTTTACATCTGATTAGTGTAGCGTTCGAGGGACTCGAAACTCAACTCGAACCCAAAATTTTGCCGACGAAAGAATTCGCGATCGCCAATACCAGTGATAAGCGGAGGAAGCGGAGGGGGGAGAGGAAGCGGAGTCCCCCTATTCCCCATTCCCTATTCCCTATTCCCTATTCCCGCCCCCCTAATACCGACTCTCGACTCCCAACTCCCCAAACTTACGCCACCGGCCCCCCGAGGTCGATCGCGCAATTCCGCTCATGGATGGGGATGTACGTTTCGCTGTGGGTGCCGGTGTAAATTTGCGTGGGCCGGTAAATCCGGTTTTTGACGAGCTGCTCCTTCCAGTGGGCCAGCCATCCGGCGACCCGGGCGATCGCAAAAATGGGCGTGAACAGGTCTGAGGGAATTCCCAACTTGCGGTACACCAAACCGGAGTAGAAGTCCACGTTGGCATAGATGCCCTTGGCGCCCAATTTTTCGTCCACGGCCTTTTCCAGTTCCACCGCGATCTCGTAGTATTTATCCCGGCCGAACTGGTCGAACAGTTGTTCGGCTAACTCCTGGAGGATGGTGGCTCGGGGATCTTTCACCTTGTAGACCCGGTGGCCGAAGCCCATGATTTTGGATTTTTTCTCCAGCAACCCGTCCAGGTAGGGCCGGACATTTTCCACCGAGCCGATCTCTTCGAGCATCGTCAGCACTTCCTCATTCGCCCCGCCGTGCAGGGGGCCAGCCAGGGTTCCCACGGCAGAGGCGACGACGGCGTAGGGATCCGTCAGGGTGGAGGCCGTCACCATTGCCGAGAAGGTGGAAGCGTTGATGGTGTGTTCGGCGTGGAGGGTGAGGCAGACGTCGAAAACGTGGGCTGCCAGGGGGTCGGGTTCCCGTTCACTGAGCATATACAGGAAGTTGGCCGAGTAGTCCAGGTCGTCCCGGGGCTGAACCGGATCGTTTCCCTTCCGCATCAGTTTGAAGGCGGCGACCATCGTGGGAATTTTGGCCAGCAGCCGCACCACGGCTTCCCGGATGTACTGGGGGTTGTCCAGGGCGCGGCGGGAGTAGAACAGGCCCAGGGCCGCCGCCGAGGTTTGCAGGGCGTCCATCGGGTGTCCGGTTTCGGGGAAGCATTTCATCATGTCCCGAATCCGGTATTTGATCCGCCGGTGGAAGCGGATGTCGTGCTCGAAATCGGCGAGTTCGTCCTTGGTCGGCAGTTTGCCCCAGATTAACAAATAGGCGGTTTCCAGAAAGGTGCTCTGCTTGGCAAGCTGCTCGATATTGATGCCCCGATATTCCAGAAGTCCCTTGTGTCCGTCAACGAAGCTGATACTGGACAGCGTGGCGGGAACGCCCTCCAAACCGGGCTTGTACTCACTGACGATAGTCATAACAGCTTTTCTATATGTGTAGAACGTACAAAGGTTACATTATCAGATGCATCTGGGCGATCGCGATTTTAACAACAATTAATTAATGAAGTTGCGATCTCGGAACCTGCAAACGGATTCAGCCCAGCAGAAATTTTGGGGGCGTCAACCAGAAGAGTTGGGCATTTCCCAGCGGCGGTCCGGTGTCGGGCAGGGCGAGGCCAATGACGCCCGCTTTCTTGACCACTAAAACGTCCCGGGCTTCCCCCCAAATTAAGGATTCCGCCCAGTCGCCCAAATCGGGTTGGTGGCCGACCAAAGCCAGGTCGCCCCCGGCGCTTTTGTCAAGATTTCCGTACCAATCGATCCACTCCCGGAGGTCGCCGTCGGGCGCCAAAGCGGGGAAGATTTCCCAGCGGGAACTCAACCCGCCAGACTGCAAGATTTCGGCGGTCTGGCGAGCGCGGACTAGGGGACTCGAAAGAATGCGATCGAACCTCAGTTTCAGGGTTTTGAGTCGGGCGGCGACCTGGCGGGTTTTGCGATCGCCCTCGGCCGTCAGGGGGCGATCGTCATCGTTGGCGTAGGTGCCGCGATCGGCGGCGATTCCATGACGAATTAGGTACAGGTTGGGCATCGGATGAATCCGGTTTCCGGTGAACCGGCGATCGACGTTTCACCAGCTTACCATCCCTGCCGACAAGAAACCCCCGGGCGATCGCACGGGGGTTTCACAGGCCGATGACGTATTTTTGCCACTCTTGATTCATGCCACTTTTGAGGTGCTTTGTCACTTCAAAGTAAAGGCTGCTGTAAGGTTTTCGCGGCGTCGTCCTCAAGGTCATTCCGGCTTCTTTCGGAGTCCGGCTCCCTTTTTTGACGTTGCAGCGCACGCAGGCCGTGACCAGGTTTTCCCAAGTCTCACCCCCCTTGCGCGATCGCGGGATGACGTGATCCAGGGTGAGTTCGTCCCCGGTGTAGCCACAATATTGACAGGAGTGACAGTCCCGGTGCAATATATTCCTTCGGGTTAAAGGGATCTCTTTGTAGGGGACTCGAACGTAGTGGCGCAGTCGGATCACCGTCGGCAGCGGAAAATCCGGCAGGATGTATTTTCCGTTATGCTCGACCTGCTCCGCCTTCTCCTTGAGTAACAAGATCACCGCCCTCCGCCAAGTGGTGATGTTGAGCGGTTCGTAGGAGGCGTTCAACACCAGAACATTGCCCATATTCAAATTGCTGCAAGGTAATGTTTGACCGAATATTATCACAGCTTAACTCGTTACTGGCCTTTGGAGCAAAGGGCAGGGGGGGAAGTCGCGCGATCGCTCCCCTTCCGGAGGCAGACCCGGAGTCCGAAGGAAAACGCTGTAGAGTATTCTGATAGCATCCCGGCGAGGCTGGGAGCATCAGTTTAGATCTAAGCGTGAGGAGTGAGCAATGATTAGCGGGAAACCCATCGAGATGGGCAGATCGGCGGAATATCTCGAAGCCCGGATCGGGATCGGACATGAACATCGGGCTTGGGTGGAAGTGGATCGGGGCGCGATCGCCCACAACGTCAGGCAGATCCGCAGCCTGCTGTCCCCCCGCACCCGACTGATGGCGGTGGTGAAGGCGGATGCCTACGGTCACGGTGCCGTTTCCGTAGCCCAGATCGTCTCCGAGGCGGGTGTTTCGGGGTTCGCGGTGGCGACGATTCCGGAGGGCATCCAACTGCGGGAAGCCGGAATTGAGAAGCCGATTTTGGTGCTCGGCGCGGCCCACACCGCCGACGAAGTGGAAGCGATCGCCCATTGGCAACTGCAGCCGACCCTGTGCACCCCCCAGCAGGCGCTATTATTTTCGGAGACGCTGCAAACCTCGGGGCGATCGCTTTGGGTCCACCTCAACATCGACACGGGGATGTCCCGCCTGGGCACGTCCTGGAAAAAGGCCCTGGACTTCGTGCAACTGGTGCGCGGGTTGCCCCATTTGGAAATTTCCGGGATTTACTCCCACTTCGCCACGGCGGACAGTCCGGACCGCACGATCATGGATCGGCAGCACCGCCGCTTCCGGGGGGCGATCCGACAAATTGCCGACATTTTAGATCGCGATCGCCGCCCCTGCCTGCACCTGGCCAACTCCGCCGCCACCCTCGCCGACCCGGATCTGCATTACGATATGGTGCGGGTGGGATTGTCGATTTACGGGTTGTATCCGGCCCCTCATTTGCGATCGGCCGCGGATCTGAAACCGGCGATGAGCGTCCGGGCCCGAGTCACTCAAATCAAAACCATCGAGGCGGGCACGGGGGTCAGTTACGGACATCAATTTGTCGCCCCCGAACGGACTCGCATCGCCGTCGTCGGCATCGGCTACGCGGACGGCGTACCCCGCAATTTGTCGAACCGCATGAAGGTGTTGATTCGCGGTCAATTCGTCTCCCAAATTGGGGCGGTGACGATGGATCAGTTGATGTTGGATGTCAGCGATATCCCCGATTTGCAGGTGGGGGAAGTGGTGACGCTGTTGGGAGGAGAGGGCGATCGCGCCATTTCCGCCGATGATTGGGCCGATCAGTTGGGGTCGATTTCCTGGGAAATTCTCTGCGGCTTCAAGCATCGCCTGCCCCGAATTTTGACTTAATTGAGTGACTCGCCCCCTAAACATGGTTCGGGATGGATGCTTGGGAGTAGAAACCGGGTTTCTAGGCAACCATCTGGTGGGGAAAGAGAAACTCTCATA
>NZ_JAYFER010000591.1:0-210 GCF_055795065.1 Lyngbya sp. CCY1209 | reverse complement strand
AAATTTGGAAAACTGACGGTAGAATCGGGGTTTCGGGTGTCGTTTTGGCGGGCAGACACAAGAACCCCTTGGGAGGTATTTCCATAACTGTACCAGAACCCCCATTCTGCCGTCAACTGTTTGAGAGAAATTAGCAATTATTTTTCAAGATTACCTGACATTTATTTAAATAATTAAACGATAATTGCAAAACCGATAAGCCAGACTTCC
>NZ_JAYFER010000590.1:0-30302 GCF_055795065.1 Lyngbya sp. CCY1209 | reverse complement strand
TGAAATGATTCCGGAAAAAAATCGCTCCACTCAAAGCCCCCAGAATTGGGGGTTTGGGGGCGCGACGATTTACCAATGGTTTCCGATTGCCATACCATCCGTTTTTTATGTGATTATGGCAGTCCAGATATTTCGTAAAAACCGATAACCTCTCCGTGTCCTCTGTGCCTCTGTGGTGAAATTTAATGAATATTAAAGGCGAGAGTGTCGGAAGCCCCCCCGATCCCCCCAATTTTGGGGGGAACCGGAAAATCAACTCCCCTCGCCCAAAATTGGGAGAGGGGTCGGGGGTGAGGGCTTTTCACACCGAAAAACGATAAATCGTCTGCGTTTCCAACCGATCGCACACCGAGCTCGGACGCTTCTCCAAAGAAAACGCCTGCCGCTTCAATTGCACTTTCAGACTCGTGAGGGGATCGTAACCCGGAGAAATCAGAAACTCCAACTTTTCGACGTGGGGCCAGGTGGCGATGCGATCCAATATCTCCTGAATGGCTTTAACATAGGGATGGTCATTATCCTCATACCAGTCCGCCGCCGCCAAATTCGGCTGGTCGAAACCGAGGTTAAACACCATCGAGGCCTGACCGAATAAGGCGATCGCCACCGGGCGAGTTTCCTCCTGAATTCGCAGTTCGTAACTGTGGGCGAGATGTCTGAGTTTTTCCACCTGGTCGGAGTAGGAATACAGTTCCGCCGCCGACTGCAAAACCGACAGTGTGGAAGGGATGAACGTTTCCCCCATTTCCTCCGCCGTCTCCACCGGATCTTTCGGCAGTTTTTCCCACTTGATCGCCACCGTCACCAAATAGGTTTGCAGCAACAGATGACCCAACTTTTTCGCCTTCGTCGCCAGGTAAACCGAGTTGTAATCCGTCGCTTCGATTAATAACGGTACGCGATCGACGATCTCGATGCCGTAACCCTTCAACCCGGCAATTTTGCGGGGATTGTTTGTAATCAGCCGGATCTGGCGCACGCCGATATCGTTGAGAATTTGCGCCCCCATGCCGTAATTTCGCAGGTCGGGGGGGAAGCCGAGGCGTTCGTTGGCTTCCACCGTGTCGAGCCCCATATCCTGCAACGAATAGGCTTTCAATTTATTAATTAAACCGATGCCGCGGCCTTCCTGTTTCAGGTAAACCAGCACCCCCGCCCCGGCGTAGTCGATCATTTTCAACGCGGTTTGGAGTTGCATCCGGCAGTCGCAGCGGAGGGAACCGAAGGCGTCGCCGGTCAGACATTCCGAGTGTACCCGCACCATCACCGGGATGTCCCCGAAATCTGCCGGGTCGCCTTTGACGAGGGCGACGTGCTCGCTGTCGTCCTGGGTGTTGCGGTAGGCGTAAATTAAAAACTCTCCGAATTGGGTGGGGAGTTTGGCGACGGCCTCCCGGAGGATGAAGCGATCGTGTTGCAGGCGGTAGCCGATCAGGTCGGCGATGCTGATCAGTTTCAAATTGTGGGTTTGGGCGTATTCGATCAGTTCCGGAAGTCGCGCCATCGAACCGTCCGGGTTTTGGATCTCGCAGATCACGCCGCCGGGGTAGAGTCCGGCCAGCCGCGCCAGATCCACCGCCGCTTCGGTGTGGCCGGCCCGTTCCAGGACGCCGCCCTCTTTGGCCCGCAGGGGGAAAATGTGGCCGGGGCGCCGCAGGTCCTCCGGTTGGGTTTCCGGTTGGATCGCCACCTGGATGGTGCGGGCGCGATCGTCGGCGGAAATGCCCGTGGTGACTCCCATTTTGGGGGATGCGTCGATGCTGACGGTGAAGGCGGTTTGGTTGCTGTCGGTGTTTTTCGTCACCATCAGGGGGAGGTCGAGTTGGTCGAGGCGATCGCCGGTCAGGGCCAAGCAGATCAGCCCCCGGGCTTCCACCGCCATGAAGTTGATGGTTTGGGGGGTGGCAAATTGGGCGGCACAGATCAGATCGCCCTCGTTCTCCCGGTGTTCGTCATCCACGACGACGATGCAGCGTCCCGCCTTCAGGTCTGCCAAAGCATCCTCAACGCGGTCGAATTTGAAAGCCGGGGTGGGGGTGGGTTCGGTCACGGAATCCTCGAAATGCGCGATTAATCTTACAGGCAACTCGTTTTTGATTTTGACATACTCCCGGACTTTCCCGATCGCCGCGGTGGGAATCGGCCGACTCTACGATATGATCGGGTGTTGCGATCGCGCTCGGATCGCTTTCGTTTGTGGTGTGATATCGAGGAAATGCAGATGTGGGGACAGTTTGAGCGTCAAATCCTGGGAATCGGGGCCGCGATCGCCTCGGGTTGCGCCTTATGCTTGACAACGGCGACCCCATCTCCGGGTCAGTCCGCAGGCGACTTGGACGAATCCACCGGCTTTTCCCAGTGGTGCGCGGCGAAGGAAGAGTTGCCCCCCGAAACCCGCCGCACCGTCGATCTCCTCCTGGAAACTGCCGACACCGAGAACTGTTCGGAAGCCGAAAAGCGGCTGGCAACCCTCCGCCGCCTGGACCTGACGGCCCGGGAACTGTCCGACCTGCGGCCTTTGGCGACCCTCACCAACCTCAACCGCCTCGTCCTCCACAGAAACGAGATTTCCGATTTGACCCCCCTCGGCAATCTCACCAACCTCAGAATTCTGTTTCTCGCCTCCAACGACATCTCCGACCTCACCCCCCTGGAACCGCTGACCCAACTGGAACGGCTGATTCTCATCAACAATCAAATTTCGGATTTGACCCCCCTCAGTTCCCTGGAAAACCTCAACCTCCTGTTGTTGGGAAACAATCAAATCTCCGACTTGACCCCCCTGAGTCCCCTGACGAACTTGACGGAACTCGGCCTGTCCCGCAACCAAATTTCCGACCTCGCGCCGCTGGCAACCCTGACTAATTTGACCGAACTGAACCTGAGCAATAATAATATCTCCAACGTCGAACCGTTGGCTTCTCTAAATAATTTAAGGGAATTGAATCTCAACAGCAACAACATTTCCAACCCGTTTTCCCTCGCTTCTCTCGATAATCTCCACGAGATCTACCTCCACGACAATCCCATTGCAAATCAAATTTGCCCCCAAAATCCGGACGCTTTATGTTTCTTGTAGCGGTTTCGATGGGAAAAGATTGCTAGATTGCTATATAAACAATTGCAACTCAAGTCATCAGTCGATCGCCAAAAAATCAGGAAATCACAACAAAAGGTTAACATTTGTTCACATTAACAGGAAAGCGATCGCGATCGCGGACGGGATGGGTTAAGATTACAAAAACATCGGATTGACTTCACCGAAACCTTATCGAAACTCGGTGAAAATAGATGACATCGACAACATCGGTGAAAAACCCATGAAACTCTCCTATTCAATATCCGGCATCTCCGATCGAGTTCTCTACAACCCCTTCGTTTCCGAGGTCGAGTTACTTCCACTCGTCGGGAAGGGGGCGATAACAGAAGATAACGATCGCGATCGAATCGGATTCGAGGAGGAAGAAAGTCCCCTCCCCCCCGAAGACCATCCCACCGATTCCCGAAATTCTGTCCTGTTCGGCTTTTTTTCGGCCCTGATCGTCTTGGGTGCGATCGGCGGTGTGGTCGCCAGCCAAGTGTCTCAAATGTCCCGAGGAATTATCCGCACCGTACCCAGCGAATATCAAAAGGCGGCTCGGGATTTCCAGGCCGGCGGGTGGTAGATTTTGTATTTCAGCTACGTTTTGAAATCCAATTCGATCCGGTTTTTATATCGCCGTTTTCGATTTAATGAAAGACCAATGATCCCCCTAAATCCCCCTTAAAAAGGGGGACTTTGATGACGAATTCTCCCCCCTTCCTCCCCCCTTACTCCCCCCTTACTCCCCCCTTACAAAGGGGGGCTGGGGGGGATGGGGGCTGGGGGGGATGGGGGCCGGGGGGGATGGGGGCTGGGGGGGATATTCACTTTTCGCATTTGAAATTACCAACTGTCGCGAATCACCACTTCCGAAAGATCGAGTTGTCCCCCCCGGGGCGAAGCCGGTTTCACCGCCTTACCCACGGCAATCATAAAAGCGATCGCATGATCTTCGGGCAACTTAATAATTTCTGCGACCTTTTCGGGGTCAAATCCGATCATCGGACAGCTATCGTAACCCATCGCCTTTGCCGTCAGCATGATCGTCTGTCCGGCCATGCCGCAGGAACGCATCGCTTCATCCCGTTGCAGTTGTTCCTTTCCGTCGTAAAAAGAACCGATCATGGGAACTAACATATTGCGGGTTGTTTCCGGTGCATTCTGCCAATATCGTTCGGGATTCTTTTGCCAGGATTTGAGATCGGCACACAAAATAATCAGGATCGAAGCTTCAGTAACTTGAGCCTGATCCCAGGCGGCAGCACGGATTTGCTGGCGAATTTCCGGATCTCGGACAACCACAAACCGCCAGTTTTGAATATTAAAAGAAGTCGGGGAGAGTATAGCCGTTTCTAAGAGGGTTTGAATTTCCGCCTCGGTCATGGCGTGAGACGGATCGTAGTGTTTGACCGAACGGCGTTGTTCGATCGCTTCAAATAACTCCATCGTTCCCTTTAACCTCGGTTGCTAGGTGATGACTGGGACTCGGAGATTGTAGCAGAAAGGTTGGCACTGGAACGTTTAGAGGACTTCGGAAAGTTCCTCGACAATTTTGATCCGACCGCGAACCACCGATCGCAGCAACCGGTTGAGCGATCGCTGTTCGTCTTCACTGAGGGACTCGTCGAGGATGGCGGCCATGAGTCCGTAGCGGTCGGCGAGGGTCAGGTAGCCTTTGTCGGCTACGGTAGCCATCATGTTGTAGATGGCGCCGGGTAAAAGTTGAACTGAAATCATTTGACTGGACTGAACGCTTCTCTATTTATATCTTCCCGCGATCGCTTTTCGATCGCCGTGACTCGGGGAATTTACGGATGAGATCTTCGTTGTCTTTGGCAGTGAGTCAGATCAACATGGGGGTGCGATCGCGATCGCATTCTCATCAAACCGGAGTTCGGTTAAATCAATATTTTTTGATTAATACGGAAGGTGCGATCGCCCTTTCGCCTCGACCATTCAGCCTCTATTCCCTTGCTGGCAAGGAGTTTAGCGATGAAATCTCGTACCCAGGACGCGGGCAACCCCCTTGACATATCAATTTTTTTTGAAATAATAGAGAGTGTTCCTCCATTTGCTCAACCGGGGGCGAAGTTCATGAGTCCAATCCAAACAGCCCGACGGCTGGCTTTGGGGCTGGGGGCAGTCGCCGTACTGTCCGCCTGCGAGCCCACCCAGTCCGGCCAAGTCCGACCCATTCAAATCGACGGTTCGAGTACCGTCTACCCCATCACCGAAAAAATGGTCGCCCAATTCAACGCCGAACCCGAGCAAGACGTTGAAGTGAGTGCCAGTTTTTCCGGTACCGGCGGCGGTTTTAAAAAATTCTGTGCCGGCGAAACTGACATCAACAATGCGTCCCGCCCCATTCTCAAAAACGAGATGGAGGAGTGCAAAAAAAATGAAATTGCATATATCGAACTTCCCGTCGCTTTTGATGCCCTGACGGTGGTTGTCAACCCCCAAAATACTTGGGCGTCAGACCTGACCGTTGCGGAACTCAAAAAAATTTGGGAACCCGCCGCCCAGGGAAAAATTACCAAGTGGAACCAAATTCGACCGGAGTGGCCCGACCGCCCCATCGTTCTATTTGGGCCGGGTACCGATTCGGGAACCTACGATTATTTTACCGAGGCAATTGTCGGCCAATCGGGAAGCTCCCGCAGCGACTACACGGCCAGCGAGGACGACGATATATTGGCGAAAGGCGTGAGCGAAAATCCGAACGCTTTGGGATATTTCGGCTATGCTTACTACTTTGAAAATCAAGATAAACTCAAAGCGGTGGCAATTCATAACAGCGAAGGTTCCCCCGTCATGCCTTCCCCGGAAGCCGTTCAAAATGCCGAATATAAGCCCCTGGCTCGTCCCCTGTTTATTTATATCAATGCGGGGGTGGCGCGGGACAATCCATTGATGACGGATTTCCTGGATTTTTATATCAGAAACTCCCCGGAAATCGTCAGTTCTGTGGGTTACATCCCCTTCGAGGAGGACGACTATACCGCAGTTTACCGAAACTTTCATAAAACCAAAGTTGGAACCGCGTTCGGCGGCGAAGCGGAATTCACCATGAGCATCGATGAAGTGTTGAAAACGACAACCGAATACTAAATCCATGAGTAGCAATTCCCCCATCAATCAATCGGCTGTCCAAGCCGGCGGCCAACTCAGTTTCTTTGAAAAATACCTGACCGTTTGGGTGATTCTCTGCATCCTCGGAGGTATCGCCCTCGGTCGTTTATTTCCAGGAGTCGCCGTCACCCTCGACTCGATGAGCGTTTATCAGGTGTCGATTCCCATCGCGATTTGCCTGTTTTTCATGATGTATCCCATCATGGTAAAAATTGACTTTACCCAGGCGGTGAACGCGGCGAGAACCCCCAAACCCGTATTATTAACTTTAATTGTAAATTGGGTGATAAAACCCTTTACGATGGTGGCGTTTGCCCAGTTTTTTCTGGGGTGGCTGTTTCGCCCTCTGATCACCGGGACGGAGATGCTGCGGGGGGCGGAAGTTTCCCTGGCGGACTCCTATATTGCCGGGACGATATTGTTGGGAATTGCCCCCTGTACGGCGATGGTTTTGATGTGGGGTTATTTGTCCTACAGCAACCAAGGCCATACCTTGGTAATGGTGGCGATTAATTCCCTGACGATGCTGTTTTTGTACGCTCCTTTGGGACGGTGGCTGCTGTCGGCGAATAATTTGGCGGTTCCCTGGCAGACGATTTTACTGTCGGTTTTGATTTATGTGGGGTTGCCGTTGGCGGCGGGGATGTACAGTCGCTATTGGATTTTCAAGCACAAAGGGAAGGCTTGGTTCGATCGCAAATTTTTGAAATACTTGAGTCCGGTTTCGACGGCGGCTTTGCTGATCACTTTGGTTTTGCTGTTTGCGTTCAAAGGCGATCTGATTGTCGAGAATCCCCTGCACATTCTGTTGATTGCCGTACCCCTGTTTATCCAAACCAACTTCATCTTTTTTATCACCTATGTTATCGCGTTGAAAATGAAGCTGTCTTATGAAGATTCCGCACCGGCGGCGCTGATCGGGGCCAGCAATCATTTTGAAGTGGCGATCGCCACCGCAGTCACATTATTCGGACTCAATTCCGGGGCGGCTTTGGCGACTGTGGTGGGGGTGTTAATTGAAGTGCCGGTGATGTTGATGCTGGTGAAATTTTGCCAAAAAACGGCGTTTTGGTTTCCCCGAGAACCGGAAAAAGCCACGTTGTTCGATCCCCGTTGTTTGAAGTGTTAATTGAATCATGGATAATTTCGATCATCCCCCCAGAATTTTGTTTTTGTACGGTTCCCTGAGAAAGCGATCGTACAGCCGGTTACTCGCGGAAGAGGCGGCGAGAATTATTGCGGATATGGGGGCGGAAGTGCGGTTTTTTCATCCCCACGATCTGCCCTTGCGCGATCGCGTCGAGGAGTCCCATCCGGAAGTGCAAAAACTGCGGGAACTCAGCCAGTGGTCGGAGGGTCAGGTTTGGTCTTCTCCGGAAATGCACGGCAATATTACCGGGATTTTAAAGAACCAAATTGACTGGGTGCCGTTGAGTATCGGGGCGGTTCGTCCCACCCAGGGAAAAACTTTGGCGGTGATGCAAGTCAGCGGGGGTTCCCAATCGTTTAATGCGGTGAATACGATGCGAATTTTGGGGCGTTGGATGCGGATGTTTACAATTCCGAATCAATCCTCGGTGGCGAAGGCGTATCAGGAGTTTAACGAAGATGGGACGATGAAAGATTCACCTTATCGCGATCGCGTGGTGGACGTGATGGAGGAACTGTATAAATTTACCCTGCTGCTGCGGGATAAGGTGGATTATCTGACCGATCGCCACAGCGAACGGAAAGAAAAAAGCCGACAAAAAATTGTCGAAACGGCACAAAAAGCACTGGAAACCCAATCGAATTGATGGAATGGAACCGCAAGCCACCGAACCGATTTCCGAAAATTTGTGGTGGGTGATTCCCAAAAAAATCGCCGGGGTTCGCAAGCCGACGGCGGCAGAATTACCCGAATTGAAAGCGGCGGGAATTGGGGCGATCGTTTCCGTAATGGACGATCCGTCCAATTTAGACCTGTACGAAAAGGCGAATTTTCCTCACCTTTGGATACCCGTCAAAGGTGGAACCGCACCCAGTCGGGAACAGATGCAGCAGTTACAAGATTTCGTCACCCTTCAAAATCAACAAAACCGTGCCGTCGCGGTTCACTGTACCAGCGGGAGACGGCGAACGGGGACATTTCTTGCCGCTTATTTAATCGGTTTGGGTTCATCTTACCCAGATGCCATACAGACCATTTTGACAGCCAATCCCGCCGTCGAGTTGCGGGAGGCACAAATGCAATTTCTGCAAAACCTATCAATAGAATCAGGAGATCGATGATGAAACGAGTGATGTTTGTCTGCAAGAAAAATTCGTCCCGATCGCAAATGGCGGAGGGGTTTGCAAAAGTGATGGGAAAGGGTATAATTGAAGTGACCAGTTCCGGTTTGGAAAGTAGCGAAGTCAACCCCCACGCTATCAAAGCGATGGCGGATGTGGGAATCGATATTAGCGACCAAACCTCCAATGCTTTGAGCGAGTTTAGTCCAGAAGATTATGATGCGGTGATTTCCCTGTGCGGCTGTGGCGTCAATTTGCCGGAAGAGTGGGTGATGCGGGAGATATTTGAAGATTGGCAGTTGGACGATCCCGCCGAAAAGCCGGAGATTTTTCCTCGGGTGAGGGGGGAAGTGAAAGAACGGGTCGAAAAACTGATTCAAAAACTATCTTAGCGCAGTTCTCAACCCGGACAATTGGTTCGGGTTTATTCTTTTGGAAACTCGGGTCACTTCCCCCAAAGCGATCGCGGGAAATCCTCAGCCGTCCCCGCGTTTCAGGCGAAGTGATCCCAAGGCGCCGATCGCGATCAATCCGAAGATTGAAGCGGGTTCGGGTACGCTTGTCCGTCGCGTCGCCGTCCAGGTTCCCGAAAGATCGAACTTGACTTGTTCGGGAATGCTACTCCCGTCGAGAACCGAACTCCACTCCGTCGCCGTCATCCGGCGTATTGAAGTCACCTCAGACCGGCCGATACCGTCAAACCACGAATTTTCATTGAAGAAAAGTTTCCGGCCGCCACAATATCGGCTTCTACAAGGAGAAATACTGGCAACCCGTTCCTCGTCGAAAGGTCGCCAAAATAAATCGGTTCTTTCCCCTTCAATTAACAATGAGAAACCCAAACCCGGTACGGTCGATGAAAAGTTTGTCACCCTAAAAAATTGGTCTTCGCGAGTTATTTCTAGGGTTTCTCCACAGAGAAAAGATGGCATCGATGGGGGGCACAACTCGACGACTGCCTCAAACGGGTCGTCTTCGTGGCTGAACTCCCCCGTCCCGATTAAATTTTGTTCTCTGTCAAAAAACTCCAAATCGTAGAATACGGCGGCAGTTCCGGGGGACGCGATCGCCAGCACCGAAAGGAGCCCGATCCCGCAACTCGATGCTATTTTTTTAACCGCAATTTTCATTTCTATTTTCTCCCATATTTGGGGAACAATTTCCCCGAAATTTCGCCTTTTAAGCGTGAAATTACACGGCTAAAATTGTGAAAGTTTCGGAAATTTTTAATGCATAAACATCTACTTCTAGTAAACAATGGGATGCCCTGATAAACAAGAGGGCTATGTAAAAAAAGCAAATTTTCGGATGAAGCTTCTGTAAAATTAATAGCCGATGCGGAGAGCGGGTGTCCGAGTTGCGATCGCGACACGATGCGGGGGGATGAATGGAGTCGGGGAGTCCGTACCGCCGAAATTCCGTATTTAGCCGACGTGGCGGGGTAAACTGGTCATATAAAAAGCTGTTGAAAGTTGTGCGATCGCGCTATTTTTCACCGACGATTCATCTCGCCGTCAGATCCGAAGGAGCGATCGCTTCCAATCGCCCGGACAACGATTATGCCGTCCATTCACCCTCTCGAACGAACACCAGATCATGGTTTCTCGGTCTCCCATACCTCCGACAACACTTTTAATAGGTGCAGACCCTTCCGAATCCCGGCGCCGACTGGCTCAAATCTTGCTGGAAAACAATTATCGGATCGAGCTGACCGATCGAGGGGATGAAATCGTCTCGAAGGCGCGAAATCTGCGCCCCGACTTGATCCTTCTCGACGTACAATTGAGCGATGTGCAGATCGCGGAACAATTGCAAACCGACCGGACGACCCGAAACATTCCCATCATCCTCCTGGCCGACTCCAAGGCCGTATTTCGGGAGATTCGCGCCTCAAATTTCCGGGCGGCGGACTATTTAATTTCACCCTTCGATCGCTCCGAAGTGCTGCTGAGAATCGAAACGCAACTGGATCGGCGGCGCTGTAGCGGTGCGATGCCGGACTGCCGAGCCACCTGGGAGGCGGTCTTCACCCAGGCGGCGGTGGGGATCAACCAGGCGGACGTCACCACTGGGCGATTCATCCGCGTCAATCCCCGATTTTGCCAGATGTTGGGGTACTCGGAAGCGGAACTTTTGCAAAAAACCTATCTTGAAGTCACGCACCCGGAGGATCTCAAAACCTATTGGGAGGCGATGGCGAAACTGTACCGGGGAGACATCGAATCCCTGACCCTGGAAAAACGCTATTTGTGCCGGAGCGGAAACCCCGTTTGGGCTCACGTCAGCCTTTCCCTCGTCCGGAGTGCGGACGGGATGCCAATTTCCGACCTGGCCATCGTCGAGGATATCGGCGATCGCAAGCGGGCCGAACTCGCCCTCCAGGAGAGCGAAGAGCGGTTTCGCGAAATCGCCTCCACCGTCAGCCAGTTTTTCTTCCTGCGGCGGGCCGACTCGGGGGAGTACATTTACGTGAGTCCCGCCTACGAGAAAATTTGGGGCCGAAGTTGCGAGAGTCTCTATCAGAACCCTGACTCTTGGCTCGAAACCATCCATCCCGACGATCGCGATTGGGTCAAAAGTTCCCTGCGAGAACAGTTTCGGGGAACTCCCCTGCGGCGGGAATATCGCATCGTCCGGCCCGACGGCGAAATTCGCTGGGTCGCCGCAGAAGTGAGCGTGATCCGAGATGAGAGGGGGGCACCCCTGCGATTCGTCGGATTTGCGGAAGATATCGGCGATCGCAAGCGGGCCGAAAAGCAACTCCGGGAAAGCGAGGAACGCTTCCGCACCGCCTTCGAGGACGCCGCCACCGGCATGGTCTTGGTGTCGAGCACCGGGCGCGTGCTGAAGGTGAACCGCTCCCTGTGCGAAATTTTGGGCTACACCGAGGCCGAATTGCTGGCGCTCACCTTCCAGGAGATCACCCACCCCGACGACCTCGACACCGACTTACAACTCTTCAAACAGGTTTTGAAGGGGGAGATCCGCACCTACGAGATCGAAAAGCGCTACTTCGGGCGCGACGGCCGGGTCATTTGGGCGCTGCTGGGCGTTTCCCTGGTCATGGACGAAACCGAACAGCCGCTCTATTTGATTTCTCAGATTCAGGATATCAGCGATCGCAAGCGGGCGGAGGAGGCCCTGAGAAACAGCGAGGAGCGCTTCCGCCTCTCCTTCGAGAGTTCCGCCGTGGGGATGGGGCTCGTCAACCTCGACGGGACTTTCATACAGGTCAACCGGGCCTTTTGCGAGATGGTCGGCTATTCGGAGCGGGAGTTCCTTTCTCTGAGGATAGACGACATCACCCACCCCGAAGACCTGAAAATCGAATTGGAATCGGTCCGGCAACTGCTCGACAGCCAGATCCCCTACTATCACATGGAAAAACGGTACGTCCACAAACGGGGATACGAGGTCTGGACGCTGTTGAGCGTGTCCCTGATCCGGGACAGTTCCGGCGATCCCCTCTACTTCATCGGACAGGCTCAGGATATCAGCGAACGGCGGGCGATGGAGCAGATGAAGCAAGAATTTATTTCCGTCGTCAGCCACGAATTGCGGACCCCCCTCACGGCGATCCGGGGGTCCTTGGGGCTGCTGTCCTGCGGGTTGTACGACGACCGACCCGAGACGTTCCACCGCCTGATCGAAATCGCCCTGCTGGATACGGAGCGGCTGGTGCGGCTGGTGAACGATATTCTCGACATCGAGCGGTTGGAGTCGGGGCGGGCGGAGTTTAAGATGGAGGACTGTGGGGCGGAAGACTTGATGCGGCGGGCGATCGCGAGTTTGCAGGCGATCGCGGATTCGGAATCCGTCATCCTCCAGATGCGCCCCACCCCGGCGCGAGTTCGGGCCGACCCCGACGCCGTTCTCCAAACCCTGACCAATTTGGTGGGAAATGCCATCAAATTTTCGCCGCCGAATACCCCGGTGATTTTATCCGCCCGGACGGCGGGCGATGAGGTAATATTTCAAGTAAGCGATCGCGGCCGAGGCATTCCCCCCGACAAACTCGACGCGATCTTCGGGCGGTTCCTGCAAGTGGACGCTTCGGACTCCCGCCAAAAAGGGGGCACAGGTTTGGGTCTGGCGATTTGTCGGAGTATCGTCGAACAACACGGCGGCAACATTTGGGTCGAAAGCGAGTTGGGAAAGGGGAGTCAATTTTACTTCACCTTGCCCCGCCCGGACATCTGAAGTGGGCGGTGTCGAGCCGTTGATTTTGGGGGCGATCGCGATCGGACTTTACAGCAGATTATTGGAACTTAAAAAAAAGCGATCGATGGTAGAAAAAAAAATTTTAATTATCGACGATGAAGAACGCATCCGGGAAATCGTCCAGGTCTGCCTGCAAGATCTCGGCGGCTGGGATGTGGTCACGGCAGATTCCGGTCAGGAGGGGTTGGTCAAAGCCAAAACTGAATCCCCAAATGCGATTCTTTTAGATGTATCGATGCCCGATATCGACGGGTTTGAATTCTTCGATCGCCTCCAACAAACCCCCGGTTTGAAAGAGATTCCCGTCATCCTCCTCACCGCCAAAGTCCTCCCCCAAGATCGCCAAAGTTTTGAACGGATGGGAGTCAAAGGTCTGATCGCCAAACCCTTCAATCCCCTCACCCTGGCGCAAGAGGTGGAAAAACTTTTGGATGCCGACGGGTGACAATTGAAAAGCCCTCAACCCTCCAGCGTCAGCCCTGCGGGCATGACGGCAAATTCTTGCTGCCGGGATATGAGGGGGATGTTTTGATTGAAGATCCAGTTAGATAGCACCATTCTCAACCCGACCCAATCACCCGCCTGGGAATCAATTCCCAGGCTAATAGCTCAAGTCGGTTGAAACCGACTGAAAACCTTATAATGACTTAATTTCAGTCCTCTTGAGAGGACTTTAGCTTTGAGGCGGGGAATTGATTCCCCGCTGGTTGTTGCGACTGAGAAAACCGCTGCAAACCAGGGTTAGATGAAAAAGCGCGATCGCCCCTTCCACTCCACCTCAAGCCGCCATCGCGTCCGGCGCCGCCACACCGGCAACCCGCCGCCCCACGGCATGAGCGATCGCCCGCAAGTCCTCCACCAACGCCACCATCTCATCCAAAGATAGCGCCTGCCGCGCATCGGAAACCGACTGTTCCGGTACGGGGTGGCACTCCACAATCAACCCGTCCGCACCGCAGGCGATCGCGGCCCGGGCCAGCGGCGCCACCAGTTCCCGCAACCCCACCGCGTGGGACGGATCGACGATCACCGGCAAATGGGTCAACTGTTTCAAAGCGGCCACCGCCCCCAGGTCCAACACATTCCGCGTGTAGGAGTCGAAACTGCGGATACCCCGTTCGCACAACACCACATTCGGGTTGCCGTGGCTGAGGACATACTCCGCCGCCATCACGAATTCTTCCAGAGTCGCCGCCAACCCCCGCTTCAGGATCGTCGGTTTTCCGGACCGTCCCACGGCTTTAAGTAACTCGAAATTCTGCATATTGCGGCTGCCGATTTGCAGCATATCCACATGGGCCGCGATCGCCTCCAGTTGGGGGATCGACATCACCTCCGTCACCACCGGCACCCCGTGGCGGCGTCGAATCCCGTCCAATATTTGAAGTCCCTCCAAGCCGAGGCCCTGGAAGGAGTAGGGGGAAGTCCGAGGTTTGAAGGCGCCGCCGCGCAGCAGTTGGACGGGGGCCGGGGCCAATTCCACAGCCACCCGTTCCATCTGTTCCGCACTTTCCACGCTGCAAGGGCCGGCGGCGATCAGCAACTCCGGCCCGCCGACCGCCACCCGGTCGGTGATTCGGACGCGGCTTTGGTGCTCGGGGTGAGATTTGGATGCGAGTTTGGCGTTTAACATGGGAGGTTCTCCTTAAATTTGTGATGGAATCGTCAAAAAAAAACCCGAAACCGTGGCGGGTTCCGGGGGGAGGCAAAAAACAGCGCGATCGCTCACCCGGAACCGATTCGGGCCCAAAAGTAAAAGCGATAAAACCAGACGGTGTTAGAAGTCATTGCGATGTTTTGCCTTTTTCAAAGTGTTGTCAAATCAATAAAAAAACCGCAGACCTGATGCTGCGGTTCACCTGAAGTTTCCATGCAGAGCTGGATTCACTCCAAGTGAACCATTCTAAACCAAAAATAAAAGTAATTTTGAGGTTGAGCAGACATGGGTCGGGTTCGGTTGTTCGATAGATTGCCTGAGTTATATCGACCCTAGCACACCTCCCCCCAAAAGTCAAGGAAAATTTATTGTCTTCCTCCGCTTCCTCCGCCTCCTCCGCCCCTCCGCCCCAATAAAACGGCCCCAGTCCCGGGGGGCGGATTTTCCCACCTTCGCGAGATGCCAAGATTTCGGGATCTCCATTAGAATCGAATATGAACGAGTGTTAACGAACAGCGAGTAACCATTCCATGACTTCTCAAGTTCTGGTTGAAAAGCAAAAGTTAGAAACGCCCCCCCTCGACATTCATTATCTGGGCGATCGCGTGCTGCGCCAGTCCGCCAAGCGCGTTTCCCGCGTCGATGATGACATCCGCAAGCTGGTGCGGGAGATGCTGCAAACCATGTACAGCGCGGACGGCATCGGGTTAGCCGCCCCCCAAGTTGGCATTCAGAAACAGGTGATCGTCATCGACTGCGAACCCGACAACGCCGCCAACCCCCCCCTGGTGCTGATCAACCCCAGCATCAAAAAGTCCGGCAGGGACATTTCCCCCTTCCAGGAAGGATGCCTCAGCATTCCCGGGGTTTACATGGACGTGACGCGGCCCGAAGTGGTGGAAGTGTCCTTCAAAGACGAAACCGGCCGTCCCCGCACCCTCAAGGCGACGGAGTTGCTGTCCCGGGCGATTCAACACGAAATCGATCACCTGCAGGGGGTGCTGTTCGTCGATCGCGTCGAAAATCAGTTAGCCCTCAATGAAGAATTGGCGAAATACAAGTTTTCTCCGAAAGCAGTCAAGCCGGTGAAATAGTTGGCAATTTGCCGTAGAGTGGATGACAAGAACAATTTAAATTCAGGTGGGGTAAAAGCTGATAATGGTAGGAACGCCAAAGAGTGGTCTGTTTTTGGGCGGATCGTGCATCGCCGCGATCGCTGCCGTGGGTTCGATCTTTGAACTCTCCTCCGGCGAACCGGAACTCGGAGGGACGATCACCGGAATTATTCTCGCCTTGAGTATTCCCTTATCGGTGTTGCTGTTTTTTGCCGCCGTTCAGGACGCCCGCGCCAATCAGTAGCCGGGAATTTTCGCTCGAATTCGAGTTGAGATTGGGGGGCAAGTTTTGTCCCCCATCAGTTTTTAAGAATCGGATTTTTTGGAAATTGTGCGATCGATTGAGACGTGAAAAATCCCCCATTATCCCCCTTAAATCCCCCTCCCGTCCCCCTTAGTAAAGGGGAAGCCAAAGGATGCTTCGCTTTTATTTATACGGGGACTTTGATTGAAATTTGTGTAGGGTGCGTTCCCACTCGCCCATTATCGGTTAAATCGGTCGATGATATGGGAACGCACCGGACAATTTACATCAGTACGCGATCGCGATAATGGCGATCGCTTCTATCTATCCAAGGCGATCGCATATCTGTAATTTCCGACAAACCGCTTGGGAATTGATTCCCGAGGGCGCAAGCCTTGCGCCCCTACTGGCGAAAATCCTCTTGAGAGGATTGTCTTTCAATTGGCGATCAATTATGAAAGGTTAGACAGCGTTTCCCGGGCTGGCGAGGTACGATTCCGGGTTCAAAGTCCCCCTTATTAAGGGGGATTTAGGGGGATCGAATCCCGGGCTGGCGAGGTACGATTCCGGGTTCAAAGTCCCCCTTATTAAGGGGGATTTAGGGGGATCGAATCCCCGGTTTGCGAGGGACGATTTTGGGGTCAAAGTCCCCCTTATTAAGGGGGATTTAGGGGGATCGAATCCCCGGTTTGCGAGGGACGATTCTGGGCTCAAAGTCCCCCTTATTAAGGGGGATTTAGGGGGATCGAATCCCGGGCTGGCGAGGGACGATTCTGGGCTCAAAGTCCCCCTTATTAAGGGGGATTTAGGGGGATCGAATCCCCGGTTTGCGAGGTACGATTCTGGGCTCAAAGTCCCCCTTATTAAGGGGGATTTAGGGGGATCGAATCCCCGGTTTGCGAGGGACGATTCCGAGTTCAAAGTCCCCCTTATTAAGGGGGATTTAGGGGGATCGAACCGTATCGCAGCAGATAGGCAACTGCTATATATAACCGCGTGAAATCATTCGCGAACACAAATTGCAACGGTCAAAGCCCCCAGAATTGGGGGTTTGGGGGGCGGAACAATTACAAATGGTTTCTGACAGCCAGATTGGCAGAGTTGACTTGACAAACCGGGAAGTTTAACTATGATTGAGGGTGATTCGATTTGAATCTATACCCAGGAGTTAGGAACATGAAAAACCGCGATCGCGCCAAAAACCTCCCGAAAACTGTTCTTTCGGTCGGGATGGGAATGCTTCTGAGTCTGTCGGCCGGATCGGTTGCCGCGATCGCCGCAACTTCCCCCCAATTGGAACGCAGCCAGACATCCGAATCGGCGACAGAAACGGCACAATTTCCCTCGGATATTCTCAATGAAGCCGTCGGGAAAGGTATCGTCGGAATCATCCTGTCCGACGATCGCTTCACCACCCTGGCGACCATTTTGCGGGTGACGGGATTACTCGAAGTCCTGCAACAAGAGGGACCGTTTACCATCTTCGCCCCCACGGACGAAGCCTTCGCCAACCTTCCGGAAACCGTGTTAGAAAATCTCATGAAGGCGGAAAGTCTCGAAGAATTGACGAACCTGCTGAAATATCACGTCGTCCCCGGCATCGTCACCTCGGAAGAGTTGCAGTCCGGCGAAGTGATGACAGCCGAAGGAACCCCCGTCAACGTCGATGTCGGTTCCGATGCGGTGATGGTTCAGGATGCGACGGTGATCGACTCCGATATCAAAGCGGAAAATGGCGTGATTCACGTCATCGATAAAGTCATGGTTTTGCCAGACTAATATCAAGTCCGTTTGAATACTGACACTTAACGTCGAGAAAAGGCAATCGGCAAGAGGCAATCGGCAAAAGTTTGAAGCCGCTGCAGAAGATGGCACCGAGGAATCATAACTGTTTAAGCGGACATGATCTAAAATCCCAAGGTCATCCGAAAGGAAGATGCCATCTCGCCGCCCGTCTGCGACTTTGAAATCGGGTGAATCCGGCGGATTCATCCGAAATTGAAAATTAATTGCGATTATGGAGACCCAACTGTTTCTGACGATGATGACGGCGGCCATCATCACGATGCTGGCGACGGGGTTGGGGGCCGTCCCCTTTTATTTCGTCCCCAAACTGTCGCCAAAATGGTCGCGGCGGGGGTACGCTTTGGCCGGCGGCGTGATGCTGTCGGCTTCGGTTTTCGACCTGATTTTTCCGGCGATCCGGCGGAGTGGCTACCCGCCGGCACTGATCGGGTTGCTGCTGGGAACCCTGTTTTTTATCGCCAGCGAATATCTGATGAGCGACCAAGAATTTCAGATCGGCGACATCCGCGGCCGTTCGGCCCGCCGCATCCTGTTGGTTTTGGGGACCCTGTTCATCCACAGTTTCCCGGAGGGGATGGCAGTCGGGGTGGGCTACGGTGCCGAGGGGAGCGGAACCGAACAGTTGGGGTTGTTGCTGGCGATCGCGATTTCCCTGCAAAACATCCCCGAGGGGCTGGCCGTCGCCCTGCCCTTGAGGGCCGAGGGCGTCTCCGTCAACCGCTGCGTCCTGTTCGCGATCGCCTCTAGTCTGCCCCAACCCCTCGCCGCCGCACCCGCCTTCTTCGCGGTGACACTCTTCCAACAACTCCTCCCCTACGCCCTCACGTTTGCCGCCGGGGCGATGGGATTTTTGGTGTTTACGGAACTGATTCCGGAGGGAATTTGCGGCGGCGATCGCACCGAAATCGGCAGCGCGATCGCCTTCGGTTTTTTGCTGATGATGGCCCTGCACCTGTGGTTTTGACCCCCCCAACTCACGGATTTCGCTTCAACTTGCGGACTTCCTGGTGGACGCTCATCCCGATTTCCAGGGCATCATTTAACAGTTGTCCGTACTCATTCGCCCGGTCGGTTCCGTCCACCGCCATCAGTGCGGACAGGTTATTTTCCAAATCCGAAAATAATTCATATCCTCGGCCTTGATTTTCCCTCAAAATCCGTTCCGAACTCAAACCGCAGACCAAACTTTCCCGCGTCAATTCCAAGGTTTTGAGCACCTCCCCCTGGCTGACGCTTTGCGAGGGCCTCTTTCCGGAAGAGGCGAGGCGATCGCGGATTTCGATCGCCTGGATAACGCGGTTGTATTTGTCCACATCGTCCAACAGCCGGATCAGCACCGACAGCGGTTGAACTTGCCACCAAACCCAGAAATTGACGGCGATCGTCAGGAGGACGGAGATCCCCACCGCCAGCCACAAGATCAAGTCGGTGGTTGCGGAAGCGGCGGGGGAGATTTGGCGATCGCGCACCAGCACCAGAGCGAGGGGAAGGGAAACGATCGCCGTCATCAGGAATGCGATCGCCTCCGCCGTCAGCAGGGAAAAAAGCCGCCCGCGATCGTGCCAAATTCGACCCGAAATCACGCCTCGAACCGTGGTATTTTGACACAAGCCCCCGGCGAGACTATCCTCGAAATCGATACCCGTCAGCTCTCCCAATTCACCTTTAGAAAGCCTCAAACGGCTCAGATCTGACTCCATTTTTATTGAAACAGTTCGCCAATGGACTGAAACACATTCAAGTAAAAATTACTATCCTGTTCCCGAAAAATTTGAAACGGTTCGCCGGGGGCGCCAAAAAACGGCCGCAGCGTCCATCCCAGTTGACTGCCTACAAAGGCGTATAATATCAGCCACAACTGGACGATATTGAGCCGAATTTTTGCCCCTTCGCTATCCTCCTCTGTCATGAACTTCATGCCTTCGTAGAAAAACTTGATTCCCAAAATTCCGGTGATCGCAAAAATGCCGACATTCAGGATTTTAAAAAATTGATAATCGTTGGTACTCAACATAAAAAATAGGGCGACGGGGGCGAAACCCAGTTGCAAGACGCTAATTTCCGCCATCGCCGCCATCAGCAGCGCCAGATATTGTTTGAACGTCTGTTTCGACCCAAACATGACGTTAAAAAAATACAGGGTCGGAAAGCAAATAATCAGCGTCAATAAATATAAAGCCGGCAACTTTATCGCCGACAAAATCGCCTGTAGCGGGCCGCTGGAAGCCCCGATAATGACCCCGTAGATAGCAAAAAAGGCGGTGCTGGAAACCAGCAATCCCAGCAACTTGGAATTCAAACGTTTGCCCTGACGGATCTCTTCCAAAAACTGCTGTCGCTCCCGCAACAACGTCATGACTGTTGCAAAATAATTCATAGACTCTCCTGGCGATCGCAAAACTTAATCTTTGCTCCGTCAATGACCCGGGGACACCGACGAGGGACAATCCATTCCCAAATGGTCGAACTTGAGCCCATTATATTCGCGCTCTAATTCAACTGCCAATATTGGACAATTAAGAAATTATTATAATTTTCGGAAGGGGTGCGATCGCCCTGGTAGTCCAGTCATTTTCGGGGCAAAAACCGGCAAAAAAACCGGCTTCAGAAGCGAAGCCCGGTTCTTTCTCATTGCTAATTTGCACCCTCCGGAAATGCCGGAGTGGTGGGGGAATCGGTGGAACCTGGCCCCGGGAGCAGGGGACTTTCCGGTTGCAGTTCGTCGAGGAAGGGATTGGGGGGTTCCGTCACCTCGCCGCCCGGGGCGGTGGGGGTCAGCAAATTCTCCGATCCGGGCTGGGCTGGGGGTTCGGCCGAACTCGGCAGCGTTGCCAGAGCCACGCGATCGCCCCCGATCGCCCGCAATTCGTCCAAAACCTGCACGACATCGTTGTAGCGGGCATCTTTGGGGGCGTAGAGCACCACCAAACCGCTGGGGTTCCAGCGCAAAAATCGCTGCAACGCCCGCTGCATCTGCAGGGAATTCACCCGCTGCTGGTCGATGTAGGTATCCCCGGCCGCATCGACCCCCACGATCAACATCTTCTGCATCTGGGTTTCCCCCGTCCCCGCCCGGGGCAAGTCCACGTTGATCGCCTGCTGGCGGGTCAACTGCAGGGCCGCCAAAATAAAGAACGTCAAAATACAGAAAACCACATCGATCAGGGGCAGCAGCTCGATCCGCCCCTCGTCGGTGCCAGAATCTACATTCAGTTTCATAGCTTATTATTCCCGCGTTTCTTTTTTATCTTCTTCTTCTTCGGACCACTGAGAATCCCCGGGGGGCGGAGGTGGAATCAAGGGATTTCGATGGTTGGAAGACTCATCTCGAAGTGACATGAGGGGGGTGTCCTCGTCCTCCTCCTCCTCCAGCGGCACCCGAATCAAAGGATAGTCCCCCTCCGCCTCTTCCGACGCTTCCGGGGCGGCTTCCTCCTCCGCTTCCCCCGGCAGTTGCATCTGAGCCTTCACCTGGGGCCAATCCTGGCGGTAGAGCAATTCCAATTGATTGCCCGCCTTGCGGAACACTTTCACCTGGCTGAACGAAAACCCTTGAAACAGGCGGTAAAATGCCAAACTGACGATCGCCACGATCAGGCCCGTCGCCGTGCTGATCAGCGCTTCGCCGATCCCCAACGTCACGTCCGCGGCCGACGAGGTACCGATATCTCCGAGGCGGATGGAACCGAGGGAGTTGATCAGGCCCAAAACCGTTCCCAACAACCCCAACATCGGGGCCAGGGCGATCACCGCCTCCAGGATTTTATCCCCCCGCCGCATGGCGACCAACTCATCCTCCGCCGCCGATTCCAGGGCGAGGCTGAACAGTTCCGGGTCCGGAGTCGCCAGCCGCAGGGGGGCGTAAAAAAACCGTCCCATCGGGCGATTGTTGGTTTGCTTGGCGATCTGATACGCCATGCCCCACTGTCCCCGGCGGGCCGCGTCGATCGCCCGATTGGCGATCTTCTGTTCCCGGGTCAGGGTATTTCCCCAAAACCACAGCCGTTCGATAATGGTGCTGATCGATAAAATCGACAGCACCAGCAGGGGCCACATCGCGGGGCCGCCCTTCGCAAAAATTTCTTGAACATCCATGTAGTTTCTCGTCCTCCAGATCTGCCAGACCCCAAAATTGTTAACAAAAGTTTTCGATCAACGAAAGCAATCTCAATTTTAATCGCGTCGGGACAACTAACAAGGGAGAGAATCAATTGATAATTGATCGTTGATATCGCAAGTCTCGCGATCGCGCATTTACAGTTCTGTTAGCCTGGGGCCGGCTGCGCCCTACACCCTACACCCTACACCCGCGCGCCGCGCTAGAATTATCAATTCTGCCCAACACCTGAGACCCTAATTCTCCAGGATAGTATCGATATCCAGATATTCTTCCACCGTATCGGCCAGAGTGTCGAGGAGGAGGTCGCGCTGGTCGCGGTAGTTGGGAATTCCCGTCGGCAGGGTTCCCAGGCCCCGAGGTTTTCGCAGGTGATTCAGCCAGCCGCGCCGCCAGGGGCTGTTGTCGAAGATCCCGTGCAGGTAGTGGCCCCAGACGGATTGCTGCAGGTTCACCACCCCTAAACTGGAGTCGTCGAACAGGGGCAATACTTCCTGTTTGCTAAAGATTTGGGTGCGGCCCTGGTGGATTTCGTAGCCTTCGACGGGGAAGCCCATTTGGGGAGAGTTGGACGTGACCAGGCGCTGGCGGGAGATTTTCTGGGAGGTGATCACGGTTTTGATGGGCAGCAGGCCCAGTCCCTTGAATTCCCCCCGCTGACCTTCGATGCCGTAGGGGTCGGAGACTTCTTGTCCCAACATCTGGTATCCCCCGCAGATGCCCATCACCTGCCCCCCGGCTTCGACGTACTGTTGAATTTGGGTCGCCATGCCGCTCTGTTGGAGGATCTGGAGGTCGGCGATGGTGGTTTTGGAACCCGGGAGGATCACGGCGTCGGGGTGTCCGAGGGGTTCCCCCGGATCGACGTAGCGGATTCTGACGGTGGATTCGGCGTCGAGGGGGTCGAAGTCGGTGAAGTTGGAAATGCGGGGAATTCGCACGATCGCGATCGTGATCTCGGCGTCCGGGGAACCGGAACGGCGGTCGAGGAGGCTGAGGGAATCTTCGGCGGGGAGACCGAAATCGACCCAGGGGATCACCCCCACCACGGGGATGCCGGTGTATTCCTCCAGCCATTGTATCCCGGAATCGAGCAGCGATCGCTGCCCCCGAAATTTATTAATCACGATGCCCTTGATCAGGGCCCGTTCTTCCGGTTCGAGCAGTTGCAGGGTGCCGACGACGTGGGCGAAGACCCCGCCCCGGTCGATATCCGCCACCAGCAGGGTGGTGGCGTTCAGATATTGGGCCACCCTCATGTTGGTGAGATCCCGGTGTTTGAGGTTGATTTCGGCGGGGCTCCCGGCCCCCTCGCAGACGATCGCCTCGAATTCCCCTTGCAGGTAGTCCAGGCATTTGGTGATGGTTTTCCACCCCGTCTCGAAGAATTTCTCGTAATATTCGGAAGCGTCGAGGGTGCCGACGGGTTTGCCCTTGAGGATCACCTGGGAGGTCATGTTCCCCTGGGGCTTGAGCAAAATCGGATTCATCAACGCCGAGGGCGTCAGGCCCGCCGCCCAAGACTGGACGGCCTGGGCGTAACCCATTTCCGCCCCGCTGGGGGTGACGTAGGAGTTCAACGCCATATTTTGTCCTTTAAACGGAACCACCCGCAGATTTCGACGCCGTAAAATTCGGCACAGGGCCGTGGCCAGCATCGATTTCCCGGCGTGGGACGTGGTTCCGACCACCATGATTGCTTTCATTGTGAATTGGGGTGTAGGGGGTAGGGTGTAGGCGGGGAGAGCGGGGAGAGCGGAGGGGGCGGGGGGGGCGGAGGGAGCCGAGGGAGCGGGGGGAGTGGGGGAAGTTCAGAAACGGGTGGAACATCTGCACCGCTTGGGAATCAATTCCCAAGCTAACAGCGAAAATCATCTGAAGATGATTGGGGAATTTGGGGAGTTCAAAAACTGGATTTTGATATAAACTTGCCCCCCCTGCTTCCTGGAGCCTCCCCCGCTCCCTCCGCTTGACCGTTGCCCCCCTTCCCCTTCAAAGTGGCGATCGCAATCTGCGGTTGAGGGCGTCGGCGAGACGATCGCCCCAGGAGGGGGAATCGCTCTCGATATCGCGATCGGCCAGTTGGTTCACCACCTGCCGGCCCAGGGGCGTGAGCCGAAAGCTGTCGGTGATCCCCTGTCCGTCCACTTCTCGCCGGAGTACCCCGACTCGGATCAGCCACAGGAGGGCATCTTCGGCCCCCAATTCCGACAGGGGCGATCGCGTATATCCCAACTCTACACCCCGACGTCCGGCGATGGCGCCGAGTTTCACGCTCTCATCGATAGTGTCGGTCAACAATTTCAGTCGAAACGGGGAACACCGGATCGCCCGTCGGGCTCGTGCGATCGTCGTCTGAGAATACTGCATCGATTGTATCAAGGAAGGTTGGACGGTCATGGAAATCGAAATTTTTCCATATTATTATCGATTGTCAGCCTCCTTCGCCAATCCCGAAAAATTGCTGCCGGTACAGAATCGCTTCCCCATATTCGGGAATCCAGGCGACCCACTCTCCTTGGGTCCGTTCGCACAATAGCAGCGCCTCTTCCGGGGCCAGGGGGTCGGGACTTTCCGTCAGGTACACCCAAACGGGGACGCTGACTTCCGAGGCGGAACCCAATCCAATCAGGGGGGGGAAATTCGGTTCCAGACCCGTTTCCGTGATTTTGAGGTTGAGTTTCATGCCCGCCGCTCCCAAGCGCCCGCCGTTCGGGACTGCAAATTTTAAAAATAATTTCTGTATTCAGCGTTACACAATCGCGCCCTGACCGCCAAGAGCGATTGATAATTATTAATTATTAATTATCGATCGCAAAATATCTTAAGATAACTTAATAAAGCAAACTCGTATTCAATCCGTTTTCAGGAGGAGACTCATCGATGGCTTTATCCGTCGGCACCCAAGCCCCCGCATTCACCACCAAAGACACCGATGGGAACACGGTTTCCCTGTCCGACTTCGCCGGCAAAACGGTAGTCCTGTACTTCTACCCCAAGGACGACACCCCGGGCTGCACCAAAGAAGCGGAGAGTTTCCGGGACAACTACGAAGACTACAAGAACCGCGACATGGTAGTTCTCGGCGTCAGCATGGATGACGAAGCCTCCCACAAACTGTTTGCCGAGAAATACGGCTTGCCCTTCCAACTGCTGGCGGACGTGGACGGTTCCATCACCAAAGCCTACGACGTGGACGGCGGCGGCTACGCCAAGCGCGTCACCTACATCATCAACGGGGAAGGAACCATCGATTACGTTGACGACAAAGTGAACACCGGCACCCACGCCCAGGATATCTTGTCGAAAGTCGGTTAGTCAATTTTTGGAAATCTAAAAATCATCCGTTTTCAGTGCCGCGCCGCCCGTAGAGTTTTCTGGGGGCGGCTTTGTTTGTGTCCGACTGAGCTATCCTAGCGAGTGTGCGTCTGCCAGACGGAATAACTGCCGTATTTGACCCCCCAAGGCTCTCACCCCTACGGTTTTTGAGGAACATGAGTGAAACGATCCTGACCTATCTCGGCCCGAGCGATATTATCGTCAATCAACCCGTCGTATTGATCGGAGCTTACGACCCCCGAAAAATTGAAACCATTTCCGTCCTCGCCGAAGATCAATATCCATTAGAAACCACGCTGAGTCCGCGATCGCAAATTTGGTCTGTCAGCCTCGATGGCGGCTTCAATACGGCCGGAAAGCGGTGGCTGCGAGTGCGGGGAAAAGATGGGCGGGATCGGACGGTCGGGGAAGCGATCGTTGACCTGAGCGTGGGGACGGTGGGGACGAATGTCGGCACCTCCACGCGGTTGTTAATTCTCAAAGAAACGCCCTTCAAGGCGCGGCCGATCGCCTCAGACCGCTTGAGTTCCGATCGCCGACAAACCCTGAATGCCGGGGAAATATTGGCCGTCGATCGCTGCGAATTGCAGGGGGATCACCTCTACGTGGAACTCGGGGACGCGATCGCCAACGTGGGGCGATCGGGCTATTTTTATAAAGAACATATATTGCTCGTCCGGGGGTCCCGGGTGGTCTGGTTCGACCCGGAAGATCTCCCCGCGAGTCCGCCGGGAACCAAACTGATTTGGGTGACGGAAGATACCCCCATCAAACCCAAACCCGAAGACACATCCCAACTTCCCGACACCGGCATCCCAACCCTGAGTCGGGGCGCCACTTACCTCGCCCTGGGTTACGCCTGCCTCGCGGACCACTTCCGCGTCACCCTCCGCGAAGAGCTCCCCGGTTACGGACGCTGTGGCTACCTCTACCGCCACCACGTTCGGCTGTTTCAGAGCGATCGCGAAATCCCCTTCGACGGCGACGCCATAACCCTCACCGTCGTCAACACCACCCCCTTCAAGAAAAAGCCCCTGGACTCGGCTTATTTGCCCGAAGACCAACAGATTTACCTCCCGGCCGGGATGATCTACGGCGTCGGGAGTTACACCACCGAAGACGGACATTTAAAAGTGGCTTTAACCGAAAATTTCCCCGGTTTCGGCAATACCGGCTATTTTTACCCCGATTTCGTCCGACTCAACCGCGGCGGCGTCCCCTTTTCCCCCACCCCCGCCCTCACCTACGACGGCCCGCCGGAAGTGTTGGTGAATCAACCCGTCGTCCTCAAGGGCCGCTACGACGCCAAAAAGGCGATCGCGGTGTCCCTGGAGGCCGAAGACCGCCATCCCCTGGACGTGATGTTAAACAAGGCGGCGGGAACCTGGACCGTCAACCTGGAGGCGGGATTCAGCGAACCGGGTTATCGCTGGCTGCGACTGAAGGCTACCGACGCCCGCGGCCAGACCGTCGGCAGTCAAATTATCAATATCACCGTTAGCGAAAATCCCATGACCGTGGGGCGATCGCTGCAACTCGATATTATTGAAGATACCCTCTTCAAAGTCTCCCCCCTGGATTCGACGTTCCTCAACCCCCAGCAAAAAATCGCCCTGGCGGCGGGTCAAACCTTCAACGTCCTCAAATACGGCCTGGTGGACGGCCATTTGAAAGTGTTGTTGGAAAACGGCATCCCCCCCGTCGGTTCCTTCGGCTATTTGTATGAAGGCCACGTCCGCCTCCGCAAGGGAACCACCACCCTCGCCTTCGACCCGGAAGACGTGCCCGACACCCACATCAACGCCCAAATGTTGGTGACGACCACCACCAAAATTAAGGCCAAACCGGTGGATTCTGCCAGTCTAGACCCCCACCAGTTCGCCGAATTGTTGCTGGGACAGACCTTCGCCATCAAAGGCTACGCCTCCACCCGGGGCCATTTTCGCATCACCCTGGACAAATCTATCCCCGGTTTCGGGAATGTGGGGTACGTCTATTGGCAGCACGTCCGGCTATTGCGGTCCGGGGAAGCGATCGCCTACGACCCCGACGCCATCACCATGACGGTGGGACAGACAACGGTATTGAAAAAACACCCCGTCGATGCCGACGACCTCGGCAAGCGGGAAAAAGTCACCCTCCCCGGTGGCCGGGTTTACGGCGTCAGCAGCTACGGCGTGGACGAGACCCACGTCCGGGTGGCCCTCACCGAGGAACTGCCCGACTTCGGCAATACGGGCTACGTCTTCCCCAAATTCGTGCAGTTTCAGCGGGGGGGCCGCCGCTTCGACCCGATTCCGCCCCAGGTGGAATTGAACGTCCCCTATTTCTCCCAGCGGGACAATCCCCGGTTTTACTGGTCCACCTGCAACGTCACCTCCATCGCCATGGTGCTGTATTACTATGGATTGCGATCGCAGTGGGGCGGACAGTTGGAGGACGAACTGTTGCAGTGGTGTTTCAACTACGCCGGACAGGGGTCCCAGACTGATCACAGCGTCCTGTCGGCGATGATCCGGGCCTACGGTTTCAAAAGCAGTTTCAGTACCACCCGCCGCTGGTCCGGAGTTCGCAGCGAGTTGCTGAATAATCGCCCGGTGGTGTTGGGGGCGGACACGACGCCTTCGGGACACATTCTCACCATCATCGGCTATAACCGCTACGGCTACATCGTCAACGACCCCTGGGGGGATGCCTACACGGGTTACGCCAACACGGAGGGGCGCCGCATCGTCTATTCTTACGGCTATTTGGATCGGGTGGCTGGACCTGACGGCAATGTGTGGGCCCATTTTATCGAGCCGTAAAGGGGTTGAGAAAACTGGGCTGTGTCTGCCGGGTTGGTGCGATCGACCCGGTGTTTGACTGTGTTAAAATGTGGATTTAAATTGGGTCGTTTTGAGCCGAAGCTGAATGAGTATGGACGATGGCGAATTAGAACAACTGTTCAGAGATTTGGAGTCCGATCGGGTGGAGCGCAAGGCATCGGATTCCGATCGCAATAAAATTCGTCAGGCGATCTGTGCTTTTGCAAATGACTTGCCCAACCATCGCCAACCGGGGGTTATTTTTGTCGGGGTCAATGATGACGGTTCCTGTGCCGACTTGACCATCACCGATGACCTATTGCTGCGACTGGCCGATATGCGTTCGGACGGAAACATTTTGCCATTTCCCGTTTTGACAGTTAGTCAAAAAGCGATCGATAACTGTGAAGTTGTGGCGATCGTTGTGGAACCTTCCGACGCGCCGCCAGTTCGATTTAACGGACGGACATGGATTCGGGTCGGCCCCCGTCGGGCGACTGCAACGCCGGAAGAAGAACGCCGATTAAATGAAAAGCGGCGGGCCGGAGATCTACCCTTCGATCTTCGACCGTTTCCCTCCGCCACAATTACCGATCTCAATTTGGAGTTTTTTCAACAATCCTATTTGCCATTCGTCTTGGCTCCCGAAGTGTTAGAAGAAAACCGGCGATCGCTCACCCAGCAATTGGCATCCGTTCGTTTTACCACCCCCGAACCCGATTTATACCCGACGGTTTTGGGAATTCTTGTGGTCGGGACAGACCCGAAACAATTTGTCCCCGGAAACTACGTTCAATTCCTCAGAATTGAAGGGACAGAATTGGGCGATCCGATCAAGGATCAAAAAGAGATTGACGGGTCGATATGGGATATTTTGCGACAGCTCGATGAAGTTTTAAGAATTAATATTTCAGTGGCCACAGATATTACCGGTGATGCGGTTGAAATGCAACAACCGGACTACCCGATCGAAGCCCTGCGTCAGTTTGCCCGAAATGCGGTCATGCACCGTTCTTATGAACAAACCAATGCACCTGTCAAAATTTATTGGTTTAGCGATCGCATCGAGATTCAAAATCCGGGGGGATTGTTCGGACAAGTCAACCGAGAAAATTTTGGGCGGGGTGCGACGGATTATCGCAATCCTCACCTGGCAGAGGTGATGAAAAATCTGGGCTATGTGCAACGTTTTGGTTACGGCATTCCGACTGCCAAACGAGCATTGGAGAGAAATGGCAATCCACCCCCGGAGTTTTTGTTAGATGACACCTACACGACAGTTATTGTTCGGAGGTTCTCATGAGTCCGCCAATCATTGCCTTTTTTAACAATAAGGGAGGAGTCGGAAAAACTTCCTTAGTCTATCATTTGGCGTGGATGTATCGGGATTTGGGATTGACGGTTTTGGCCGCAGATTTTGACCCCCAAGCCAACTTGACTTCCGCCTTTTTGGATGAAGAACGGTTAGAAGAAATTTGGGATATCAATCAGGCTAATACTGTATTTCGCTGTTTTCAACCGCTGATCCGAGGCATTGGTGATTTAGCCGATCCGGTGGTTGAGGAAATCGAGGAGGGATTGTCACTGCTCAACGGGGATTTGCAGCTTTCGGGTTTCGAGGATGATTTATCGTCGGAATGGCCCGGTTGTCTGGATCGAAAAGAGCGATCGTTTCGGGTGATTTCGGCATTTTGGAGGTTGTTACAAAAGGCATCATCTCAACTGCGATCTGATGTCATTTTGGTCGATTTGGGTCCCAATTTGGGAGCCATCAATCGTTCTGCGTTAATTGCTGCGGACTATGTGGTTGTTCCTTTATCGCCGGACTTATTTTCCCTGCAAGGCTTGAAAAATTTGGGGCCAACTTTACGTCGCTGGGGTGACGAATGGAACGAGAGACTGAATAAAAATCCGGCGCATGATTTGCAGCTTCCCCTCGGAAAAATGCGACCGATCGGCTACGTTATTTTGCAGCACGCCGTCCGTTTAGATCGTCCGGGAAAAGCCTTTCAGCGATGGATTACACGCATCCCGAAGACTTATCATGAGGAAGTTTTGGGACAAGATATTTATCAAGAAATTCACATCAAAAACGATGAGAGTTGTCTGGCGTTATTGAAAAATTATCAGAGCTTAATGCCGATGGCTCAAGAAGCACGTAAACCGATGTTTCATCTGAAACCAGCCGATGGTGCGATCGGTGCCCACGTCTCTGCCGTCCGGAGCGTCGATTCAGATTTCAAGCAGCTTGCCCACAAAATTGCTCAATCCATCTCCCTTCAATTGCCGCGATAATGGGATGGCTCCGATGAGTTCATCCGCCTTCAAATGAATTTCAAAGCTCATCGCAAAAGTCCACGCAAGCGTGGACTCGGTTAGGGCAATTGTGTCCTCACCGCCTTGGCGGTTGCTATACAGCAGTTGGCTCTGCTATGCGGTACATTTTGATCCCCCATTATCCCCCTTCGATCCCCCCCCAGCCCCCATCCCCCCCAGCCCCCATCCCCCCCA
>NZ_JAYFER010000589.1:0-260 GCF_055795065.1 Lyngbya sp. CCY1209 | reverse complement strand
GCCACCACTGCTGGCGTGGAAGAGATATCGGAAACTTCGGCTTCGGAAGAGGTAACAGATGCGATCGCATCTCCCGATTCATCCCCAATTCAGCGAGAATCGGAAACTTCTGCTATTGAAGAGATATCGGAGATTTCCCCAATTCAGCGACAGGCAGAAACTTCTGGTATTGAAAAGATATCGGATGCGATCGCATCTCCCGACTCATCCCCAATTCAGAGACAATCTGAAACTTCTGCTATTGAAGAGATATCGGAAAT
>NZ_JAYFER010000588.1:0-53435 GCF_055795065.1 Lyngbya sp. CCY1209 | reverse complement strand
AATTGCCAGCACCTATCCGTCTCTAAACCTAGAGCAAGTCTACGCCACGATCTTGTATTATCTGCACCACAAAGAAGCCGTTGATGCGTATATGACCGATTGGCTGGAGTGGGCGGAACGAATGCGGGAAGAGCAGCAACGCAATCCACCCCCAGTGGCAGAAAAAATACGTCGATTAAGGGCCCAAAGAGATGCAATGAGGCAGGCGAATGACCCTCAAGTATCTTATGGATGAAAATGTTGATTTTCTACCACTCCCTTGAGATGTGGAGGATAAAATGTTAGTGCGATACTCTCGCCCTCACCCCCAGCCCCTCTCCCAATCCTGGGCGAGGGGAGCAACTTTCTTGTTCCCCCCAAAATTGGGGGGTTAGGGGGGCTTCCGAGACTGCCATCCCTACAGATATTTCCCCTTGGCGATCGGCATCCGCCACCCCGTCCCGAAGGCGCGATCGCTGATTTTCAGTCCCGGCGGCGCCTGACGACGCTTAAATTCCGCCCGCATTACCAACTGAATAATTCGCTTAACGGTTTCTTCGTCGTGTCCCGCCTCGACCATCGTTTTTAAGGATTCGTGCCGCTCGATCAGGCGATACAAAATATCGTCTAAAATTTCGTAAGGCGGGAGAGAATCGCTGTCAACCTGACCCGGTTTTAACTCGGCGCTGGCGGGTTTTGTTATCACATTTTTGGGGATAATTTCTCGCCCTTTGTCGCGGTTCAACCACTTGCAAATCGAGTAAACTCGGGTTTTGGGTACGTCGGCGATGACCGCCAAACCGCCGTTCATATCCCCGTATAAAGTACAGTATCCCACCGACAATTCCGATTTGTTGCCGGTCGATAATAACAAGTTGCCGAACTTGTTGGAAATTGCCATCAGCAACGTCCCCCGAATTCGGGATTGGATATTTTCCTCGGCGATGCCGAATTCCGTCCCGGCGAACAGGTCGGCGAGGGTGCGATCGAAGGCGCCCATCGCGTCTTGAATGGGGAGGGTTTGGGTTTCGATTTCCAAATTTTTCGCCAATTCCAAAGCATCTGTAATCGAGTGTTCGGAACTGTAGGGGGAGGGCATCAACACCCCCAAAACCCGATCGCGCCCCAAAGCTTCCGATGCGATCGCGGCCACCAAAGAGGAATCGACGCCGCCGCTCAACCCGATCACCGCTTTAGAAAAGCCGCATTTCCGCGTATAATCCCGGACGCCCAAAACCAAGGCCCGCCAAATTTCTTCGTCGATATCGTCCGTGGGTTTGGCGGGGGATTCGGGGGATTCGACGACGATGGGAGTATCTGCAGAAGTGCGATCGAAACTCAATACTTGAAAGTCGGTTTCAAAGGCGGCTAACGCCTTCACCACCTCGCCCTTTCCGTCGAGGATGAGGCTGCACCCGTCGAAGATCAGATCGTCGTTGGCGCCGACCTGGTTGGCGTATAAAATGGGGATTCTGTAGCGGCGGGCGCTGTGGCCGAGCATGGATTTCCGCAACTGTTGTTTGGCGGCGCGGTAGGGGGAGGCGGACAGGTTGACGACCAAATCCACGTTGCGATCGCCGAGATCCTTCATCGGGTCGCAGGTGTAGGTGCGGTGTCCCCAAAATTCTTCGTCATTCCAGAGATCTTCGCAAATTGTGACGCCAATTTGCAGCGGCGCGTCGGCGTCCGGGTCCGGGAGGGTGACGACGTTGCAGTTTTTCCCCGGTTCAAAATATCGATATTCGTCGAAAACGTCGTAGTTGGGGAGCAACCGCTTGTAAAAAATCTGTTGAATTTTGCCCCCCATCACCCAGGCGGCGCCGTTGAAGAGGGGTTTGCCGCCCTGACGGCCCGATTCGGGGTTGGGAAAGACGGTTCCCACCAAAACCGCCAATTCCGGGGGCACTTGTGTGGCGAGTTGTCGCAGTTGGGTGTCCGCCGCCTCGATGAAACTGGGGCGGATGAGCAGATCTCGGGGGGGGTAGCCGACGAGGGCGAGTTCCGTGGTCACGAGGAGGTGAGCGCCGGCCTCGATGGCCTGGTGGGCGGCGTCCAAAATCTGTCCGGCGTTTCCGCTCAAATCGCCGACGGTGGGGTTGAGTTGTGCGATCGCAATTTTCATCGAAATTAGGGGGTAGGGTGTCGGGTGTGGGGTGTGGGGAACAATTAATAATTGTCAATTATCAACTGATTTGTCTGGCACGACTCCCGATTACCAATTTAATCCCAAGTTTCCAGGGAGCGATCGGATTCCTTTTCTTCCATGGGCACGGATTCGGTGGAGAGTTGTTTGAGGTCGGGCAGTTGGATCACTTCTTTTTCGGGCTGTTTGATATTGATGGGCAACTGCAGCGGCTCGTCTTTTTCGATCCAACAACTGGCCAGCGGCAGGGTTTGTTCCAGGTCATCGAGGGGTCTGGGGATGACCATGACGGCGTTCAATTCTCCGATCCGTTCAGCTTCGTACATCCCCGCTTCCACGGCGACGGCGACATCAGCGACGGACCCCCGGATGATGGCGGTACAAAGTCCCGCCCCGATGGTTTCGTAGGAAGCCAGGTAGACATCGGCGGCTTTGAGCATGGCGTCGGCGGCGCCGACCATGGCGGGAAATCCTCGGGTTTCCAGCAGGCCCACGGCTCGGTTGCTGAGGCGGGAGTGGCTGCCGTTGGCGAGTTGGGAGAGGCGGGAGCCGATGGGGAGGACGTATTCCAAGTTGGGGAGGGGTCGGGCGATGACCAGGGAGGACACGAACTGATCGAATTGTTTGGCGGTGTCCACTCCGGTTTGAATCGCCAGACGGATGTCGGCGATGCGGCCCCGCACGATCGCGGTACAGTGGCCGCTGCCGATTTTTTCGTAGCCGACGAGGTGAACACCTGCAGATTTGAGCATCATATCGGCCGTGCCGACGATCGCGGGAAAGCTGCGGGTCGAGACCAGACCCAGAGCGGCGTCTTTGAATTCGGGCTCGATGTTCCTTTTTTGGGGAACGGATATTTGCAAGTGTTCGTCCATGTTTCGTCTCTTCTCCAACAAGCGCGTGCGACTGACCGACTCGGTGTTTCGGGAGAAGGGTGGGGGGTCGGGGGGTTCGACGGGTGATGTTTGGCGATCGCACTTCCAAAGCTCGGGGCGATATCACGTTCGCTCAAATAGTTTTTTTTCAAACTATTTCTGTGATTCGATAATCAAAAATCTATACAATAACTGATTATCGGAACTTGATATTACGAGAGTCCCGAAGGAGGCGATCCGGAATTGGGGGGGGTTATGGGGTTACGGCGGTGGGGGAGCAAGGTTTTCAACAACTCGTTGATTTGAGTGTGTCCGTAAACCTGCGGCCCCATGCGCGTCTGGGGTTCTGATGCCGGCTGTGTCCGGGCCGGTTCGGGTTCCGAGTTTTCTGTTGCCGGTTCGGGTTCCGAGTTTTCTGTTACCGGTTCGGGTTCCGGTTCCGGGTTTTCTGTTGCCGGTTCCGGTTCTGCCGCCATATCGGGGGAGGATGCCCCCACCCGACGCGAGCGATCGCCAATTAAGGAACCCGAAGCGACCACATACTGGGCTTCGACGGCCGGATCGATGGCGGTCGAGTCGGAACCGATGCAGGCATTGACCCCAATTTTTCCAGTTCCCACCACTAGCACGCCCGCACCGATGCAGGCGCCCTTCTCTACTTCTAGGATACCGTGATGAGCATGAAGAATTGTTCCCATGCCAATGCAGACCCCAGCGGCGATCGCGATCTGAGAATCCGGATCGGCTCGGAGAACCACTCCGGGGGCGATGGCAGCACTGGGGTCAACGGTCACATCGCCACTCACGTAGTAAGACGGGTCTGGGTGATGCGGTGGCGACATACACATTCGGTCTGAACCTCTGGAAATGTGGACGGCGTTTCTACGTCATTCGGGACGCTGGATAATTTCCTCCAGAACCCGGCGCTTGGCTTTCGGATCGATACCGATCAAGCGGACATATTCGCCCTCATGTTCCTTCATACAGGCTTCCAGACCCGCGATCACCTCCCGCTGGTTGTTGGAGTCGATGGGGGTGCAACTGCGCCAGGAACCGGTGCGGAAGCGGCGCTTGTCGGCGTGTTCGGTGCCGATCTTGTAGCCCTGGGACAGGAGGCCCTGCACTTGGGCGATCGCCTCGGAACTCAAGTTCCCCTGAGACGGGGAGACGGAGGCGGCGCCGCTGCGGGCGGGGGTCGGGGCGGCGGGGGCCGTCACCGAGGTGGTTTGGGATACCTTGCCGTCGGGGCGCTGAATGATTTCTTCCACAACCCGGCGCTTGGCTTTCGGGTCGATGCCGATCAGGCGCACATATTCCCCGGTATGCTCGTTCATGAACGCATCCAACTGGGCCATGACAGCGGAGGCTTGGGTGCTGTCAATTTTCGGGCCGCTGCGCCAGGAACCGGTGCGGAAGCGGCGTCCATCGGCGTATTCGGTGCCGATTTTCAAGCCCTGGGCCAGCAGTTGGCTCACCTGCTGCCCGAAGTCCGAACCGCCGCCGGACGCGGATGCCCGAGGAGCCTGACGGGAGGCGGATTGGGAGGCCACCTGGCCGTTGGAGGACTTCCCGCCTACCGGACCGTCGGGGCGCTGGATGATTTCTTCGAGAACCCGGCGCTTGGCCTTGGCGTCGATCCCCAGCAGGCGGACGTATTCGCCCTGGTGTTCTTGCAGGCAGGCCTCCAGAGCCGACACCACCTCGCCGGTGTTCTGGGAGTCGATGGGGGCGCAACTGCGCCAGGAACCGGTGCGGAAGCGGCGCGGGTCGGCGTGTTCGGTGCCGATTTTGTAGCCCTGGCCCAGGAGTTGGCTGACGGTGGACACCGTTTCGGCGGGCAGGCCGGAATTGCCACTGTCGGCGCGGGTGCGATCGCGTCCCCCGCCGTTGCTGCCGGCCCGCTGGGACTCATTGCGGAGGGGGGCGATGCAGGCCACGTTTTCCGAACACTGGTAGCCCGCGGCCAGGGCTTGGTTGACGCCGATGACGTGGGTGGAGAACTTGATGTCGGTATCCGTCACGTCGGGCAGGCGATCGGCCTGTTGTTGGTTGGTGATGATGGCTCCGGAGGGGATGTACTTTCCGGCGGGAATTTCCACATCTTGGATCAGGGCGTGCATCATCACGATACACCCGTTTCCGACCCGGGCGTTGAAGACCGTGGACCGGAAACCGATGAAGCAGTTATCTCCCACGTAGGCCGGTCCGTGAATCAGGGACATATGGGTGATGGAGGAATTTTTTCCCACCCACACGGAGTAGGATTGCCCGTCATCTCCTTTGACCCGCCCTTCATCTAAACCGTGGATGACGACGCCGTCCTGGATGTTGGAGTTGTCGCCGATGTAGAAGGGGAAGCCTTCGTCGGCCCGGATGGAGGTGCCGGGGGCCACGAGGACGTGGGCGCCGATGCGGACGTCACCGATGATATTCGAGAATGAGTGGACGTAAGCTGAGGGGTCGATTTTGGGCTCCGCCAGGTTTTTAGACCAGGGTGTTGGAGGAGCCGCGTGGCTGCGAACTGCCATAACTCGATTTCTCCTAACCGACTTTCTATAAGGTTGACTTGTTGTTGGTGGACTCGGGCACGGGAGACGCCGGACGGAGGTGTTTCCGGGTTCGATCCCGATGGGATGGAACCCGGAACCTCAGCCCTGGCGGCCGTGCTCTCTTTGGTTGTAAATCTGCCGATTTCCGGCCGTCACCGTGTCGATAATGCCGACGACGGCCGCATCGGTCGGACGTGTTTCACTTCCGGACATTTGGCGGGCTGCACTTCCTCGGCTCACCAGGACCCATTCATCGAAACCCGCACCCACGTAGTCGATCGCAACTTCATATTCGGCGGTGGGCTCTCCCTGTTCATCTAGGAGTTGCAATAGCAAAAACTTGGACCCCCTGAGACTGGGTTCCTTTTGGGTACTGACGACGGTGCCAAGAACTCTGGCAATTTGCATTGGTTTTGCGGGGAATGGGTGACAGGATTCGGATAACTGACGGTTGAGAGTCGCTCCGAAGGCGCGAAGACGATGCCCCGACAGGGTTCGGGGGACGCAAGTTGCCCATGGTTTCGCGCCGGGGTGCGCCCGCTTCGGTGCGATGGTTCGGAAGCCATGTTTTGAGGTTGTCGTGGGGACGGGCGATGATATGGGTGGAGAAAACTCACCCCCCATTTACCCGCCTCACGGACGTCCCGGCGACGGACGGTTCAGCGGACGCAGGCCGCTGACGCTTTCGCGGAATTGTTCGACCTCTTCGGTGTAACGGATCGGAAGCACGTATTCTAAGTTTTCGTGGGGACGGGCGATGATGTGGGTGGAGAGTACCAACCCGCCATTGACCCGCCGCACGGACTCCGTTCCGGCGCTCACAGAGGCTTGCACTTCCGAAACATCGCCTCGCACGATGACGGTCACACGGGCGCTGCCGATTTTTTCGTAGCCCACCAGGGTGACGCGGGCGGCTTTCACCATCGAGTCCGCCGCCTCCACTACCGCTGGGAACCCCAGGGTTTCTATCATGCCAACTGCAATGGCCATAGTCGATTTTGACTCCTGAATCTCAAGATTGAAAACCCGCTCGGATGTCGTACTCGACGGCAGTCCGCTCCCCCGTTCCGGCGATGCCATCTCGGACACCGCGCCGATCCCCCGAGACTCGATCTCGGGGCGGGACTTTCGCAACTCACGTCAATCTCCTCGACGGTTGCCAGCCCCGTCTCTTCGGAGCGGGGTGCTGACTCCTGTACGACCTTTCCGGCGATCGGGTCGGGTCGCCTGACCGGCGGGCGATTTAGTAGGTCCGGAACTGTTCCACCGCGTCGGTGTAACGGATCGGGAGAACGTACTCCAGGTTTTCGTGGGGACGGGCGATGATGTGAGTGGACGAGAGCTCGCCACCGTTGACTCGTTTAATTGCTTCCATGCCCGCCGCGACTGAGGCTTGCACCTCGGAGACATCTCCTCGGACGATGACCGTTACGCGACCGCTTCCGATCTTTTCATATCCCACCAAGGTGACGCGGGCGGCTTTCACCATCGAGTCCGCCGCTTCGACGACGGCCGGAAAGCCTATGGTTTCAATCATTCCAACAGCGATTGACATCGTATTACAACTCCTAATGACGGACAGACAGAATTTCCGAGCGTCAATGCCTTACGCACTGAGTCCGGCGATCGCACAGACTACGGATTCTTTCTGCCTTTTGCGAAAAAAGTTTTCAACCTCCCTCAAATTTAAGAATAGGAGAATTGTGCGTTCTTTGACAATATTAATCTTCATTATAATTTCTCATATTCGTTATTATTTTTATTGATTAGTAATATAAATTAAGATTTTTTTAAAAAACTTAATAATTCCGCCGATCTCTTCGCCATTTGTCTTGACTTTTGTGCCAAACTGTGGTCAAAAAATCCCCCGGTCGCGCCACAGGTGGGGGGCGATCGCCGGGGGATTTTCGACATCCCCCGCCTCCGAGACGGACGCAAATGCTGATATATTAATTTGAGAGTTAATATTTCTTTATCTAACTTAAATGATTGAGTTCCTCCTACAAGCAAGTTGGTGGATACCGATATATGGCCTGATCGGGGCAGTTCTGACCCTGCCGTGGTCAACGGGACTGATCCGCCGCACCGGGCCGAGGCCAGCGGCCTATTTTAATCTGTTGATGACCGTGGCGGCATTCGCGCACGGTTCGGTCATCTACCGGGCCACCTGGGACCTGCCGAGACAGCAAATAACCATTCAATGGCTCGACGCTGCGGGCTTAGATTTATCATTCTTATTGGAAATTTCCCCCGTCAGCCTGGGGGCGGTGGAACTGGTGACGGGCATCAGCCTGGTCGCCCAGCTTTACGCCCTGGGATACATGGAAAAAGACTGGGCGACGGCTCGATTTTTCGGCCTGATGGGATTTTTTGAGGCGGCGGTGAGCGGGTTGGCCCTGAGCGATTCCCTGCTGCTGAGTTATATTTTGCTGGAACTGCTGACCCTCTCCACCTATCTGCTGGTCGGGTTCTGGTACGCCCAACCCCTGGTGGTGACGGCGGCGCGGGATGCGTTCCTCACCAAGCGGGTAGGGGACGTGCTGTTGCTGATGGGGGTGGTGTACCTCTCGACGGTGGCGGGGAGTCTGAACTTCTCCGATTTGGAACTGTGGTCGGAAAGCCACAACTTGCCCCCCCTGACGGCGGCTCTGCTGGGGTTGGCCCTGATCGCCGGACCCGTCGGCAAGTGCGCCCAATTTCCGCTGCACCTGTGGCTGGATGAGGCGATGGAGGGGCCTAACCCGGCCTCCCTGCTGCGGAATTCCGTGGTGGTGGCGGGGGGCGCCTACGTTTTGATCAAACTGCAGCCGCTCCTGGCTTTGTCCCCGGTGGTCTCCGATACGCTGATGGTGTTGGGGACGGTGACGGCGGTGGGGGCGTCCCTGGTGGCGATCGCACAAATTGACATCAAACGGGCGCTCTCCCACTCCACCAGCGCCTATCTGGGGCTAGTCTTCGTGGCGGTGGGTCAAAATCACGTCGATATTGCCCTGCTGCTACTGCTCACCCATGCGATCGCCAAGTGCCTCCTGTTCATGAGCGCCGGTTCCGTTATCCTCACCACCAACACCCAGGACATGACGGAAATGGGGGGACTCTGGTCGCGGATGCCCGCCACCACCACCGCCTTTATTGTCGGTGCCGCCGGGATGGTCGCCCTGATGCCGTTGGGGATGTTCTGGACGCTGCGGCGGTGGGTGAGCGGATTTTGGAGCCTGCCGCCGTGGCTGGCGGTGCTGCTGGTGCTGGTGAATTTTCTGACGGCTTTGGGTTTGACCCGGGTGTTCGGTTTGGTGTTCGCCGGAGAAACCCAGCCCAAAACCAGGCGGGCGCCGGAAGTCCTGTGGCCGATGGCCCTGCCGATGGTCGCCATGACCGTCGTGACGCTGTTGGTGCCGCTGATGCTCCAACAGTGGCAACTGTTGCTGAGTTGGTCCGCGCCGCTGGTGGAAGTCCCCGCCTCCGGCCTGGAAGCCCGGATCGAAGACTTCACCTTCCCCCTGGCGATCGCATCTGGGGGACTGGGGGTGGCGATCGGTTCGTTCATCTACCTGTACGGTCCGGACAAGCAACCCTACAAACTGCCCTGGAAGTCCGTACAGGATTTACTGGCCTACGATTTTTATATCGATCGCCTCTACGATGTCACTGTCGTCTTTCTCGTCAACCGCATTTCCGCCGCCAGTGCTTGGGTCGATCGCTATGTCATCGATGGGGTGGTAAACGGATTCGGTTTGGCGACCCTATTGAGTGGGGAAGGGCTCAAATATAGCATTCCCGGACAATTCCAGTTCTATGTCCTCACCATCGCTGCTAGTATCGGTCTGCTAATGATTTTGATGCTGTGGCAATTCTAGACCCCTTGGGAAACCCAGAGAACGGACAACCTCAAAAATGCTAAGTGTTTTAATTTGGATTCCCCTCATCGCCGCCCTCTATATCGGGATCTGGCCGAAACTCACCGCCCAACTCGCCCGCCAAATTTCCCGATTTGTAGCGGGGGGATTGTTTCTGTGGTCGGTGATATTGACCCGTTGGTTCGATCCCGCGATCGCCGATTTGCAGATGGTGGAGCGGATTCGGTGGATCGAGTCCCTAGGGTTAAACTATACCCTGGGCATTGACGGGTTGTCCCTGCCGTTAATTATTATGACCAGTCTGTTGGTGGCGATCGCGATCGGGTGCACCGACCTGGAAATTCCCCGCCACCGCCTCTATTACGCCCTGCTGCTGGTTATCTTTTCCGGCATTGCCGGGACGTTCCTGGCTCAAAACCTGCTCCTGTTTTTGCTGTTTTACGAAATCGAACTGATCCCCCTCTACCTGCTGATCGCCATCTGGGGCGGCCAACGCAAGGGGTACGCGGCGACCAAATTCCTCCTCTACACCGCCGTTTCCGGGTTCCTGATCCTGGCCGCATTTTTGGGGGTGGTGTGGCTCACCCAGGCGCCCAACTTCGATTTGGACACCCTAGCCACCGCCCCGACGGGCATCGCGGCCCTGGCCCCGACCACTCAATTCATTCTCCTCGGGGGAATTATCGTCGGATTCGGGATTAAAATTCCCCTCGTCCCCTTCCACACCTGGCTCCCCGATGCCCACGTCGAAGCCTCCACGCCGATTTCTGTCCTGCTGGCGGGGGTATTGCTGAAATTGGGAACCTACGGGTTGCTGCGGTTCGGCGTGGGGTTATTTCCGGACGCCTGGAGTGCGATCGCGCCCTACATGGCGGGTTGGGCGGTGGTCAGCGTCCTCTACGGGGCCTCCTGCGCCATTTCCCAGAAAGATATCAAAAAAATGGTTGCCTACAGCTCCATCGCCCACATGGGTTATATTCTGTTAGCATTTGCGGCGGCCACCCCCCTGAGTTTGCTGGGTTCGGTGATGCAAATGGTCAGCCACGGCCTGATCTCGGCCCTGCTATTCCTCTCCGTGGGGGTCGTTTACAAAAAATCGGGAAGTCGAGATATCGACGTGATTCGAGGATTGCTGAATCCGGAACGGGGTTTACCGCTAATTGGCAGCATCATGATCGTCGCGGTGATGGCCAGCGCCGGCATCCCAGGTTTGGTCGGTTTTATCGCCGAATTTATCATATTTCGCGGCAGTATGGAAGTGTTCCCGGTGCAGACGTTATTGTGCATGGTGGGAACGGGTCTGACCTCGGTTTACTTCCTGATCATGGTCAACCGCGCCTTTTTCGGGCGCCTGTCCGAAACCGTGGTGAATTTGCCCCCGGTTCAGTGGCGCGATCGCATCCCCGCGATCGCTTTAGCCGTGATTATCACCTTCCTCGGCATCCAACCGGCTTGGCTGGTAAAGTGGACCGAAACCACCACCTCGGCGTTAATGCCTGTTCCTGCGATCGTCGCACAAATGGGAGGGAGTCGGGAGTCGGGAGTCGAGAGTCGGGAGTAGGTCATTTTTCACTTTTCATTTTTCACTTTTCACTTTTCACTTTTCCCCACCCCATCCATGACATCTCAAACCCATCCACTCAGCAACTACATCCATCGCCTGGAGTCGGGCGACGCCCTGCTGCCGGACTATCCCGAAAACCTGGTCGAAGTCGTCGGCATCCTCAAAAGCTACGGCGTGGTATTGGACGCCTACTCCGTCAACCTGATCTATATCGCCGACCATCAATTCTTGGTCTTATTTCCCTTTTTCAAATACTTCAACGGGGAAATCAACCTGCAAAAACTCCTCAAATTTTGGTGGCACGATCGCATCAACTACGAATACGCCGAATACTGCATGAAAACCATGCTCTGGCACGGCGGGGGCGGATTGGATACTTACCTCGACTCCCAAGAATTTAAAACCCTCGCAGAAGCCGCAATTCAGGCGAAAATTAAAAACAATCCGTTCATGGTCGGGCTGCACAAACTCTTCCCCGAATTCCTACCCGAACAAGTCCGGCAACTCGCCTACTACAGCGGTTTGGGACAATTTTGGCGGGTGATGAGCGATATGTTTTTAGACCTGTCCGATCGCTACGATCGCGGCGAAATCCAATCCATCCCCGCCGTCGTCGATCACATCCTCAACGGCTTGGTCGCCGCCGCCAACCAACCTATCACTTACTCCGTCGAAATCAAGGGCACAACCTACGACATCATCCCCAAATCGGCGGGACTGACCTTTTTGATGGATACGGCGGTGCCCTATGTCGAAGCCGTTTTCTTCCGGGGGGCGCCCTTCCCGGGCACGGTGTCCTACAACGCCCAGGCCCACCAGATCCCCGGCGAACAGAAAGATTTCGCCTACGGCGCCCTCTACGCCGACCCCCTGCCCATCGGCGGTTCCGGCATCCCCCCCACCCAGTTGATGCAGGATATGCGCCACTTTTTGCCGGACTACCTGCACGAAATCTACCGCAATAGCTGCCGGGGGGAAGATGACCTGCGGGTGCAAATCTGCCAGAGTTTCCAAAAGTCGATGTTCTGCGTCACCACCGCCGCCATCCGGGGACTTGCCCCCCACCCCCTCGACACCGACGACCCCGCCCAAAAACAGGCCAACCGCGCCTATCTGGAAAACTGGATGAATCGCTTCGTCCACTCCCGCCTTGCCGAAGTCAACGAACCCACCTCCCGCGAGTGCCGCCCCTTCACGCGATCGGAATAGTCAATCGGCGTTAAAATTTGGGGAGGCGACCGGAGGCGGAGGGGGCACAGGAGGCAGATCTGCCAATTCTAGACCCGCCTTGAAATTCATTTCAAGGCGAATCGCAAAAGTCCACGCTTGCGTGGACTGGGTTGGACATAGGGTGTCCTAATCTCAGATCCGTATGAACTCCCCAATCATCTTTAGATGATTTGAGCTCTTAGCTTGGGAATTAATATCAAATCCGGTTATCCCCTCCTAAACCTCCCCAATCATCTTCAGATGATTTGAGCTGTTAGCTTGGGAATTGATTCCCAAGCGGTTTGGAATATCCAACCCGTTTTGTTCCGGGCATTCAACCGGATTTGATATAATTCCCAAGCGGTCTAGGCGGAAAACCCGCTCCCTCCGCTTCCTCCGCCCCCTCCGCCCACACCCCACACCCCACACCCCAACCCTATGGCTCATTCAAGACTCAAAACCCTGGGAAGATACCTGCGCCCCCACTGGAAAGTGTCGGGGCTGGGGACGATCGCCCTTTTGGTCGTGAATGCCTTGGGCGTGTACATTCCGCTGCTGATCCGCAACGGGGTGGACGATTTGCAAGAGACAGTCGATTTTCAGCCCGTCATCTGGCAGGTTTTATTGATTGTCGCCCTGGCGTCGATCATGTGGACGATCCGGATGGCTTCCCGGATTTTGATTTTCGGGGTGGGGCGGAAGGTGGAATTTGACCTGAAACAGAAGATTTTCAACCACCTGATCGGCTTGGAAGCGTCCTATTTTTCCAACAGCCGGATCGGGGACCTGATCAACCGGGCGACGAGTGACGTGGACAATATCCGCCGTCTGGTGGGGTTCGCGGTGTTGAGTTTGGTGAATACGGTTTTCGCCTACGCCCTGACGCTGCCGGTGATGTTGGCGATCGATGTCAAGTTAACATTGTTGTCGGTGTCGGTTTATCCGCTGATGTTGCTGCTGGTGCAGGTGTTCAGCGGGAAGCTGCGGGACCAGCAGATGGAGGTGCAGGAAAAACTTTCCAATCTCAGTGACTTGATTCAGGAGGATATGAGCGGCATTTCCCTGATCAAAATTTACGCCCAGGAGGAGAACGAACGGCGGGCGTTTGTGGGGAATAATCGGGAATTGCTGGAGGCGAATTTGAAACTGGCTCGGACGCGGAATTTTTTGTTTCCGTTGTTGGGGGGTTTGGCGAGTTTGAGTCTGTTGATTTTGCTGGCGGTGGGGGATCAGGCGATCGCCACCGGGGAACTTAGCGTCGGGGATTTCGTGGCGTTGGTGCTCTATATCGAGCGGTTGGTGTTCCCGACGGCGTTATTGGGTTTTACGATTACGGCTTACCAGCGGGGGGAAGTGAGTGTCGATCGCGTCGAGTCGATTTTGTCGATCAAACCGAAGATTCAAGATCCTGTCGATCCGATACCGCTGCGGACTCCGGTGAGGGGTTGGCTGAGTGCGCGGGATTTGACGTTTACTTATCCGGAGGCGAAAACCCCGGCTTTATCTGAGGTGAATTTTACCATCGCGCCGGGGGAAACGATCGCCGTGGTGGGGCCGATCGGTTCGGGGAAGACGACGCTGGCGAACGCGATTCCCCGGTTGTTGGATATCGACATTGATCGCCTGTTTCTCGACGGCCAGGATATCACCCAAGTGCCGCTGGCACAACTGCGGGCGGCGATCGGTTATGTCCCCCAGGAGAGCTTTTTATTTAGTACCACGATCGCGAATAATATCTGTTATGGCTGTCCCCAGGCGGAGCGATCGCAAATTGAGGCGGCGGCGAAGTTGGCTCGAATTCACGACGAAATTCTTAATTTTCCCGATGGCTACGATACCATCGTGGGGGAACGCGGCATCACCCTTTCGGGGGGGCAGCGACAGCGGACGGCGTTGGCTAGGGCTCTGATTTCGGATGCTAAGGTTTTGATTTTGGACGATTCTTTGTCGAGCGTGGATAATCAGACGGCGACGGAAATTCTGGATAATTTGACGGGTGGAACGCAGCAGAAAACGGTGGTGTTTATTTCTCACCAGATGTCTGCGGCGACGACGGCGGATCGGATTTTTGTGATGGATAAGGGTGCGATCGTTCAGGTGGGGAGTCATGAGGAGTTGGTGGCTGAGAAGGGGTTGTATCAGTTGCTTTGGAATCAGCATCGGTTGGAGGAGATTTTGGGGTAAGTCCGCAGATTTCGCAGATTTTCGCAGATGGGGGATTTCGGTTTTGTGGCAGTCCCCTGGCGGGGAATTGACTCGCACAACCCGCGAGAGCGTACCTATCGCGGATCGCACCCCGGAAAAAATGAGAAAATCCCGTCGGCGGCCGGCCGGGAGAGGTGCGGGGGTCAGTCGGCAGATTTCCCGGATTTTCGCAGATTGGGGATGGCCGGGTATGGGGTATACTATTAGCTGGCGTACTGGGGCATTACGGAGTAACCTTTAGAAACAATGGACGCGATCGAAATTACGGGCTTGCGCTATTACGGATATGTGGGATATTTCCCGGAAGAGCAGGCTCTAGGTCAATGGTTTGAAGTGGATTTGACCCTGTGGTTGGATTTATCTGGGGTTGGCAAAAGCGATCGCCTGGAAGATACCTTAAATTATGCGGATGTGGTGGAACGGGTGCGCCAACTGATCGAAACTTCAAAGTTCAAGATGATCGAACGGTTGAATACTGCGATTATCGAGGCCGTTCTGGATATGGAAATGGTGCAAAAAGTGCGATCGCGGGTGATTAAACAGCCGCCGATTCCCGGTTTTGGCGGTCATGTGGCGATCGACATGACTCGGAGTAGAGATGAAGTCGCTGAATTTTGAGAATCGCAATAGTTTTGACCGGAATTTTATAGTCTATCAAACTGAAAAGATGATCACTACAAAACGGACCCTGAGTGCGATCGCTATGGGTAGTAATCTGGGCGACTCTCACAGAACCTTAGAAAAGGCCCTCAAAACGATTGACCAAACTCCCGGCATTACTGTCAAGGCCTATTCGAGTTGGTACAAAACCGCACCCATCGGCCCCTCACAGCCGGATTTTCTGAATGGTTGTGCCCTGTTGGAAGTGCAGCTAACCCCCCAAGAGTTACTCCAAACGCTGCTCGATATTGAGGATCAATTTGGCCGAGTCCGTCAAGAGCGTTGGGGGCCGCGAACTTTGGATTTGGATGTGCTATTATTTGGCGATTTAATCCTAGAAACGCCGGAGTTGCAAATACCCCATCCGCGCATGACTGACCGAGCATTTGTGTTAGTTCCCTTGGCGGAAATTGCCCCGGATTGGATCGAACCGGTTTCCGGAAAGGCAATTTCTCAACTGGTGAAACAGGTGGACGATTCGGGAGTCTCTTTGGCGCTGGTGCGAAACTAAACTATCGCAGATCTTCTTCTGCACTGCGGGCGGCAATTGCTCCGTGACCGACAGCGGTGGCTACGCAGGCATCGCGGGGATTGGTCACATCTCCCACTGCGTAAACATGGGGGATTGAAGTCCGCAAAAATGGGTCGGTGGCGATATATCCTCCTGAATTGAGTTCCAGGGTCCCCACCCCTCCGGCGTCAAAGAGTTGAACAATGGGCTCGACGTTGGGCGCAAAGCCCATCCGAAAACAGATGTAGTCAAATGGGAGAGTTTCTGGGGATTTTTCGCCCTCTTGAAATGTCAGACAAAGGCGATCGCCTTTGTCTGACATTTTCTCAATATTTGCCGGTTGGTGCAACGTGATTTTGCCGGCTTTAATATACTCCAATACCTTATTTTGATTGATTCCGAATCCTTTCAGATGGGAGCGAATAAACAGGTGAATATGTTGGGCCGTGTCGGCCAGCATGATTGCCGTACCCAGTCCGTTATCGCCACCCCCAACCACTGCCACGACTTGTCCGTAGGTCATGGGAATTGCCCCCGGATTAAAGCAAATGCGGTTGGAGGATGATAGGCGATCGCTTCCGGGAATCGAGGCGATCGCTTCAAATCCTTTAAACCTTTGACCGGTGGCAATTACGATCCCTTCGGTGGTGATTTCGTGTTCTGGGGTACAAATTTTAAAATTCTCCCCACCCTGAATACTTTCGATCGGAGAGTTACACAGAGTCCGAATCACCTCGACCTCAATATGTCGGCGGAATTCCTGGGCCAATTCTTTGCCGGTTTTGCCCGCCACTCCCAGATACCATTTCTGATGAAATGGATTGATATTTTGCAACCCGCCCAGTTGCGGGCTTTTTTCGATGATAATGGGATACAATCCGAGGTATTTTAACCACAAAGCACAAGACATCCCGGCTGGCCCGCCACCAATTACTGCAACCTTTTTTTTCATCTGACTTTCTTTTTTTAGTCAATGTTTTGCGATCGCCTGTGGGAGCCCGGGCGATCGCGACGTTGAGCGACCCAACCCTCACATCAAACTCATCGTCTCCAAAACTGCTTTCACTTTGGAGACTTCATGGGTTCTGAGTATATCGTTTTTTCCCAAGGCGGCAAAAACCGAGGTAAAGACTTGAGCGCTTCTGACTTCTTCTGCAAAAACTTCCAGAGCCGTCGGAATTTGATTGAACACAGGAAATCCTAATTTTCTCAGTCGAAAAGCACTCAAAAGGCTTTTGATTTGATAGTTGAGTCGCTTGGATACATATTCATATTTGTAGTAAAAATTCGAGTATCCCAAGCCAACAGCGGGATCGATAAAGATTTTTTTAACCCCCAGTTTCGTGGCGATTTCTGTTTCTTTTCCGAAATAATTATACAAAAATTCAATCGGATCTTTCGCTAAGGTGAAGTCGAACTCTCCCACATCTCTGGCGTGTTTTCCTTGAATGTAACACATGATAATTGCCGCATCAAACTCGGCTACCACCTGGTACATTTCTTCACTCTTCTCGGTGCCCGTAAAATTGATCACATTGGCTCCGGCTTTCAAACATTCTCTGGCCACTTCCGGGTGATAGGTTTCGACCGAAGTCAATATGCCTTCTTGACTTAAAGTTTTAAGAATCGGCAGCAGTTGACTGGTCTGCTTAACCTGATCGGCCCGTTGGGTGTGTTGTGAACTCGCTTCCGCCCCAATATCAACAATGTCGGCTCCTTGAGCGGTTAAAATTTTGGCTCGTCGAATTGCTTGTTCGGAATGATAACAGACGGCATGATTAAACCAAGAATCAGTGGAAAGATTGATCACTCCTAGCAGGGACGTTTGAGAATTGAAGTTAAATGTTTTATGCCCGATGGTGAATTCTTCGACTCGGGCATTGTAGTCATCTTTATGGGCGACGTAAATTTCGTATATATCTTCGAGAGTCAGCATCTTTAACTACCTGTAATAAATCGGATGATTGGTCAGTCGGGCGAGGGTCTTGAGCGGGCAGGAAAGATTTCGGTTTGGGGAGAAATTTCGCCTTTACGACCCATGGAAAATTCTCCGAAAATTACAACTTCCAACCCCCCGCCACTTCCAAAAATTGTCCGGTGATATATTCGGACTCGGGACTGATAAAGAAATCGACCGCATTGCAGATTTCTTTTAATCGGGCGGGACGTTGGTTGGGCAAGAGCGGAATTGTCTCCTCTAAGCCGACTGAATTTTCGGCAACTCCGGGCGCGATGATATTCGCCGTAATGTTGTCCTTAATTAACTCCTTTGCCAGTGACTTAGTATAGATGATAATACCGGTTTTGGCAATGCGATACGCCGTCTGGTCGTCGGTGGCGATGAGATGTTGGGCGCTGGCGAAGGCAAAGTTTACAATCCGTCCCCAACCGGCTGCTTTGAGGTGGGGAATTGCTGTTTGAGTCACGTAAAAAGTGGCATTGAGATTGGAGTCGATCATTTCTTGCCACTCTTTTATGGAGGTTTGACTGGCGAGTTTTTCCAAATAATTGCCCACGTTGTTGACAACCACAGACAGGCCGCCGAGTTTTTCGGCGGCGGTTTCTACCAGGGACTGGGCTTGTTCCGGTTTCGTGACGTCGGCTTGCAGCGCCATCGATTTGATGCCGTAGGTGGCGGCTTCTTGACTGGCTTGGTTGGCCGCGTCGGCACTGTTTTTATAGTGAAAAGCGACATCGAATCCCTGACCGGCAAGGTGAAGTGCGATCGCCCGTCCAATTCCCACTGCCGATCCGGTGACAAGGGCCTTTTTTAGCATCATTAGTTTGGGTTAACTTTGCCAATTAATAATGATACTATAGATCAACATTTTTGTCAATATAATTCTGAATTAAAATTCGAGTATAGGTATTGAGATTGTACTCCATTGCCTCTCGGGGTGTCACCCAAGCCCACTCCCGAATTTCTTCATTGGGAACAATTTTTTCCCGGGCGGAGAAAGCGTAGTAGTTGATCATAATAAAATGGGCGGGTTGGCAAAACTGGGAATCCAGAATAGCTTCTTGTAACAGGGCAAAGCGGATTTGCGTCAACTCCAAACCCACTTCTTCTTGGAATTCTCGTATCAGGGCGGAAACGAGACTTTCCCCCCATTCAACTTTCCCCCCGGGAACGCCCCAGGTTCCCCGCCACTTGGTCGTTTTCACGATTAACACTTGTCCGCGATCGTTCGCCACCAAAGCACCGACAGTTGACAAGGGAAATTGTCTTTGTCCTGATGGAGCCGATGTTTTGGCTAGGGTCGTTGGATTTTGTCCGCTCACTTTGATGATTGACTGGTAAATTAGCTGTTCGAGTTGAAGATTGCGATCGCATTTTACCAGATGACGATCGCGGGAGCCAAGAAATGACCCGAAGATCTGCTGCGACGCGGTTTCCGTCCCCGGGCAGGGAATGGAGCGAGGTTAATTGAAAAAGTGATGGTGAGGGTCCAGGTGGCGATCGCCCGTTCCTCGGCGCGAACGGTGACTCCCAGCATGAAAACGAATAAGAACAGGTAGACGTAGCTGGCATCGGCCAAGAAAATGGACTGCTCCCAAGCGGTATAACGGAAAATCCCAAACATCAATAGGGTAGCGGCCAGAACGATCGCCCTTTTGACCCGAGAATTAGCCAGGGCAAGGCGATCGGTATCAGCATCAGGGTCGAAAGGTAGACGGCAATATACCACAGACTGCCGGGGTAAACGGGGATGCGAGACCACAGCTTGCTATCCGGGCTGACCTTTAGCATGGAAGAAAAAGCCGGCAAAAAATTGGGGAAGGCATTCTCTTTGAGGGCGAGGGCAAAAAAGATGCCGATCAGCAACAAAGCGCTGACCATGAGATAGTTCAAATACAGATTGATGAACTGCTTGAGCGATCGGCGCAGCGATTTGACGAAATTTCCACTTCGATTCAGGTAGCCAGAAATGAAAACAAATGCGGTGACATCTGCCAGCAAACTGACTTGCCGAGACACATCTGGTAGATACTCTTCTCCCGTCCAAAAGACGGTGTGGATGTGGATGACCCAGAGGATGAGCAATCCCTTAAATAAGTCGATGAATCGATCGCGATTGGCAGGCATGGTGAGATGTTCAAAATGGTGAGTAATCGGCGCGAGGCAAGTTTTTGTTTCCTCGTCACGCCGGACGGCTAGACTTTAACTTAACTGGATCAAAAATGGCAACCCGCAGCCCGCCGGTCCCCCACCCCGTCCGAACTCGCGACAACCGCGAATCGCACCCCCGAACCCTTATTCGATGGTTTCACCCGTGGAACGGAGCGCCTGTCTGACGGATTCTTCGGACATGGATGTATCGACTTCGACGGTTTTTCCTTCCCAGTCAACTTTAACGTCCGCGTCTTTGTCGGCCGTTTTCACCACTTCTTTGATGGTGGTGGCGCATCCTTGGCAAACCCAACTGGGGACCCGATAGACTGTACTCATAAATAATGACTCTCTATGGTGACTTCAATCTGGCTGTACTTTACAGCTTGGGGGGCGATCGCGTCGTCTGTCTGTCGAAAGATTGATCCCGTTTTGACTGTCATTTTTCCTTCGCCCACCTGCAGATGGAAATCGCTGTCACCTCCGATGTACTCTCTAGCCAATTCGCGGCCGTGGAGCTATAATACTCTAAACCGAACTTTTTAAATTAAAAAATCGGGCGATTCCCACGTGATCGCCTCAGACTTCAAACCGGAGGTACGGTCAATTGACAGGTAATAAAACAAAAAATATCAATAATCCTTTGCTCCCCAACGAGTTGCAAGAAAAAGGAAAAATTCTCCGCATGAGCGGTTTGGCGGGTTTGTCTTTACAATTTATCGCCGCCTTCATCGCCATTTTATCGCTCATTTTTACCAGCACCGGACGGGGCATCGCCGACGACACGAATCCGGCCTTGGGAATCGGAGTGACGTTTGCCGTCATCGGGCTGATCGCGGCGGGATTCGGCATTTTTTTCTCGTTTCGATATAGCCAAATTGGCACACAATTGTTGACGCCCACCGGCGTCGCCCAACCCAAGAAATCGGATACGGTCAAACTGTTGAGGCTGGGGTTGTTGGTCGGGTTGATTGGCATTTTAATCACGTTGATCGGTTCCGGGATCACGGCTTCTGTCTTGATCGCTAAAACGATTTCCCAGCCGCCGGGAACCACCCTTACCGAAGCCAGCGAAGCCGTCCGCGCCCTGGATGTTTTTGTCATCGTCGCCAATTTGAACGGGTTGGCTTCCCACTATATCGGAAGCGTGACTTCGATTTGGCTATTATATCGACTTTAAATCCTCCGTTGTTGGGCTTGAGCCCCCGGAGTGCGTCGCAGCGCCGCAACTTTTTCGGAACAGGAAGGCGGGTATGCGAAGATTAAGTAGGGGGAATTCTCCGGGACTTCCCCTGTTGAGTCGATCGCGAGGAAAAAGAAAAATGGTATTGACACCGGATGGGGAACTCGGCGCGTTATTGGGTGAGGATAACGCCGAACAAATCAACCTGTTCTCCGGACAGTTGAGCGGATTTCCGGGGGGACTGCTGGCTTTGGGGGGAAATGACACCGTTGCGGGATCGGATGACGACGAATTGATTATCGCCAACCGGGGTGCGGACAGCGTATTCGGCGCTGGAGGGGCCGATCGCCTCTACGGTGGAAAAGAAAATGATATCCTGGATGGCGGGGGCGGAGACGACCATTTATTCGGAAATCTCGATGCCGATACGGTGGTCGGAGGTGACGGAAATGATTCTTTATTTGGGGGTCAACAAAATGACCAACTCATCGGTGGGGCGGGCTCAGATACCCTCTACGGTGATTTGGGAATGGATACGGTGACGGGGGGAGAAGGAAGCGATGTTTTCGCCCTTGCCAGTGGCGGACGGGACGTGATTACCGACTTTGAAGATAACATCGATCGCATTTTACTCCCCGACGGGATCGCCGAGATCCAAATTCGGGCGATCGGGGTGAATCAAACCTTAATTACCGTCGCCAATACCGGGGAAGAATTGGCGGTTTTGGAGGGCATCGCAGGGGATGCGATGGACGAAAACGATTTTGTTGGTAATGTTGTTATTGTCGATAACGGCGGCCCGACCGAACCGCCAACCGGTACCAGTTTCCCCGAACAGGTGATTGAATTGACCAATAATTTCCGCGCCCAAAACGGTTTATCTCCTTTGGAATTCGACCCCCAACTGGCGACGGCGGCGCAAACCCATACGGAAAATATGGCGTTTCAAGACTTTTTCTCCCACACAGGGGCGGACGGTTCCGACGTGGGCGATCGCGTCACCAATACGGGCTATAATTACTCCACCGTCGGCGAAAATATCGGCGCGGGTTATCAAACCCCCGAAGCCGTCGTCCAGGGTTGGATCGAAAGTCCCGGACACCGCGCCAATCTGCTGAACCCGGATTTCCAAGAAATCGGAGTCGGCTATTTCTTGTTAGAAGAAGATACCGGAAACGAAAATTGGAATTACTACTGGACGCAGGTTTTCGGTGCCACCTGATCGCCGACCGAGATGCCGGGTTTCCATGCAGAATTGCCGCCAGAAACCCGGTTCCCGGTCTATTCTCAACCGTCGGTCGAATCACCCCATATGGCAGGGAGCGATCGTCGCCATAAAAATCATTGTTTTTGCGTCAAATTTTTCCAAAGAACTGGAGACAATCACCGCGACCATCAATGATGAATGATTGGTCGTTGATTCTTAAATGACTTCAATTCGAGAGTGAGACCTCCTAAATCGGGAACTTAAACTCCCTTTAAACCCAGTTTTAAAGGCGGGTTGCGATCCTCAAATGGTCAAGATCCTGGCAGCCATCGTCACGGAAATATTAGCCGCCCCTAAATTTTACACCACCCCGCAGTTTTTGTCAATTTTATTAACAAGTCAGAGCCGGGGCCGATGGCGCGATCGGCGGCAGTTCTCCCTGCCACCGTCGCCTCAAAATCTGACCTTGACAGATCGAGAGCGGCAATCGAGCTGAGGCAATCCGAGTTGAGAACACCCGAGTCCTGCCAGCCCAAGACCACCCATCTCTAAAGGTACAATTTCTCCCAGCACCAAGCCCATGAAAATGTTATGCTGTATTGAGCCTGTATTGAGTTGAAGCGGGGATTGTTATTTGTGGAAGAATTGATGCTAACAAAATCGGAAAGCCATCAATTTTGGGTTCAGTGGAACGATACTGGAGCCGAGTACCCCCGGGACAAGTGCATCCACCAGTTACTTGAAGAACAGGTAGAAAGAACTCCCGATGCGGTGGCCGTCGTTTTTGAAAACGAGCGACTGACCTACCGACAGTTGAATGCCAAGGCCAACCAACTGGCCCACCATTTGCAACATCTGGGTGTCGGACCCGAGATCTTGGTCGGCATTTGTGTCGATCGCTCCTTAGAAATGCTCGTGGGACTGCTGGGCATCCTGAAAGCGGGCGGCGCCTATGTTCCCCTCGATCCGACCTATCCCCGCGATCGCTTGGCTTACATGGTAGAAAGCGCTCAAGTCGCGATCATCTTGACCCAGGAGAAATTAGTCCCGATCCTCAGAGAAGGGGTGCTCAAGGGCCAAGAAACCCACGGAGAACAGACATCTCGCCTGTTAACCCTGGACGGGGACTGGGACAAAATCGCCCAGGAAAGTGATATGAATCCCGATGGGGGAGTCCAACCTCATAACCTAGCCTATACCATTTACACCTCCGGCTCCACCGGCAAACCCAAAGGCGTGGAAATCGAACATCGCTCGGTGGTCAACTTCTTAACCTCAATGGCACGTCAACCCGGACTGACCGACCGAGACATTCTGCTGGCCGTCACCACCATTTCCTTTGACATTGCCGGACTGGAACTGTACCTGCCCCTGGTGGTGGGAGCCCGAGTGGTCATTGCCCCCCAAGAAGTTGTATCGGAAGGGCAGGTCTTAGCTCAATTAATCGAAAATTCCGGCGCCACGGTCATGCAGGCCACGCCAGCCACTTGGTATCTGCTCCTCGCTTCCGGGTGGCAAGGCCAACCGGGCCTGAAAATCCTCTGCGGCGGCGAAGCCCTGCCCCAAGCCCTGGCCGATCGCCTCCTTGACACCGGAGCCCACCTATGGAATATGTACGGGCCTACAGAAGCCACCATTTGGTCCACGACCTACGAAGTGGGCAACGGTCGCCGTTCCGCCGACAATGCCGATGATATTAGCCACCTCACCCAAAACGGTCCTGAATCCGTCGGCACTCCCATCGCCAATACCCAAATCTACATTCTCGACGAAGAATTTCAACCCGTCCCCATCGGGGAACTCGGAGAACTGTACATCGGCGGAGACGGTCTGGCCCGGGGCTACCGCGATCGCCCCGATTTGACCGCAGAACGATTTATTGCCAATCCCTTCGGCCCGGGACGACTCTACAAAACGGGGGATCTGGCCCGCTACCTGGCTAACGGACACATCGAATTTCTCGGTCGCATCGATCACCAAGTCAAAGTCCGGGGTTTCCGCATCGAACTCGGAGAAATCGAAACCGTTTTGAACCGGCACGGCGGCGTCCATCAAAGCGTCGTCGTCGTTAAAGAACGGGAACGGACCGGGGAATACCTCTCGGAAGCGGATAAGCGCCTGGTGGCCTACGTCGTCCCCGACCCCAACTACCGGGGCGAGGAGGAAGCGGAAGCGGAAACAGAAAACACAGAAGAACAAATTTCCCAGTGGCAGGAACTTTGGAACCTCGCCTACAGCAAAGAAACCCGGGCGTCAGACCCCACCTTCAACATCAGCGGTTGGAACGACAGCTACACGGGGGCACCCATTCCGGCGGTAGAAATGCGGGAATGGCTGCAAGGGACCGTGGGGCGAATTCTCTCCTGTCGTCCCCAGCGGGTGTTGGAGATCGGCTGCGGTACGGGGATGCTGCTGTTTCGGGTGGCGCCTCACTGCCAGTCTTACTATGGCATCGACCTGGCCCCGGCGGCTTTGCGTTACATCCAGACGCAAATCGAGAAGTTGGAGGGGGATTGGTCCGGCGTCGAGTTGCGGCAGGGGGTGGCCGACGAAGCGATCGCCCGTATTGAGCCGGGAGAAGTGGATACGGTCGTGATCAACTCGGTGGTGCAGTTGTTCCCCAATATCGATTATCTGGGGTCGGTGCTCTCCCAAGCGGTGGAAAGGGTTGGATCGGGGGGGACTGTCTTCGTGGGAGACGTCCGCAGTCTGCCCCTACAGCCAGCTTTCCACACCTCGATTCAATTGCAGAAAGCCCCCGACGAACTGCCCCGAGAAACACTGCGAAAGCGGGTTTTGAAAAGTATTGCCGGGGAGGGACAGATGACCATCGACCCCGACTTTTTTATCGCCCTGCAACAACGCCTACCCCAGATTGGCTGGGTGGACATTCAACTGCGGCGGGGGCGTTACCACAACGAAATGAGCCAATTTCGTTACGATGCCATCCTCCATGTAGGGGATGCAGGCGAGGCGGTAGAGCCGAATTGGGTGGATTGGCAAGAAGACGGACTGTCCTTGGCGGCGGTGCGGGACTTGTTGGGAGGTGAGCCGGAAATTGTCGGTATCAAACGAATTCCCAATGCCCGGGTTTGGGGGGAAGTCAAACTGTTTGAATTGTTGGAAAGTGCCGAGGGACCCGCAACCGTTGGCGAACTGCGCCAAATTTTACCTCAATTGACCGAAAATGCCGTGGAGCCGGAGGATTGGTGGAGTTTGGGCGACGAATTCCCCTATCATATCGCCATCACTGTGTCGGGTTCCGATGCCCCGGGCTGTTACGACGTGATCTTTCAACACGATGCGATCGCGCCCAAGCCCGTCATGACGACCCACCCAGGCCCGCTCAAACCGTGGACGGCCTACGCCAACAATCCCCTGAGCGGGAAAGTGGCCGGGGAGCTGGAACCGGAATTGCGCCGATACTTGCACGATCGCTTACCAGAATATATGGTACCGGCGGCTTTTGTCATTCTCGACGAAATGCCCCTGACTCCCAACGGCAAGGTGAATCGGTTGGCCCTCCCCGCCCCGGAACGGTCCCGCCCGGAATTGGCGACGGCTTTGGTGATGCCGCGGACCGAAACCGAAAAAGCGATCGCCAACGTCTGGCAAGACCTTTTACAGTTAGAAATTGTCGGGATTAACGATAACTTTTTCGATCTGGGAGGGAATTCTTTACTCCTCACCCAAGTTCATCAAAAATTAGTCGCGCTTTTTGACCCGACCTTATCAATCGTCACCCTCTTCCAATACCCCACCATCGCCACCCTCGCCCGAGAGTTGAATCCCACCTCGGAAGAATCGGCAAAAGTCGAGGGTTCTGCTCACCGAAAAAATGGTGCCACCCGCAATACAGACGGCTCAGATATCGCCATTATCGGCCTAGCCGGTCGCTTTCCCGGGGCTAACAATATCGATGAATTTTGGCAAAATTTAGCGGCGGGTGTCGAAAGTATTTCCAGTTTTGATGATCGGGAATTGGAATTCGCAAACCCCGAATTACTCGAGGATTCTAACTACGTCAAAGCCGGTGGCGTTTTAGAAGATATCGATCAATTTGATGCCGCGTTTTTTGGCTACTCTGCCAAAGAAGCTGAAATCATGGACCCGCAACAACGGCTGTTTTTGGAATCGGCCTGGACCGCCGTTGAAAGTGCGGGTTACAACCCCGAAACCTACCCGGGATCGGTGGGGGTGTACGCCGGCTCGGGGATGAACAGTTATTTAATTAACAACGTGCATCCCAACCGGGGATTTTCTCCCCATCGCACCTTCTTAGAATCCGCCCAAGACCTCCAGGTGAGACTCACCAACGGCAAAGATTATCTGCCGACGCGGGTTTCTTACAAACTCAATCTCAACGGTCCGAGTCTGAACGTTCAAACCGCCTGTTCGACGTCTCTGGTGGCCGTTCACATGGCTTGTCGGAGTTTAATCAACGGCGAATGTGACATGGCTTTGGCGGGAGGCGTTACCGTCAGCGTCCCCCAAAAGACGGGTTATTTGTACCAAGAGGGTATGATCGGTTCTCCCGACGGAAAATGTCGGGCTTTCGATGCGGATGCGAAGGGGACGGTTTTCGGCAACGGTGTCGGCGTGGTGGTGCTGAAATTGCTCTCCCAGGCAATTGAAGATGGGGATAAAATTCATGGGGTGATTAAGGGCTCGGCCGTCAATAACGATGGTGCCCTGAAAGTCGGCTACACGGCGCCGAGCGTCGAGGGGCAGGCGGCGGTGATTTCCGAAGCCCTGGCGGTGGCGAATATCGATCCTCGTACTATTGGTTATATCGAAGCCCACGGGACGGGCACGACCCTGGGAGATCCCATCGAAATCGCGGCATTGACTCGGGCGTTTCAGAACTCGATTGAAGAACCCGAAGAAAAGGGCTATTGTGCGATCGGTTCGGTGAAAACGAATATCGGACATTTGCTCGAAGCGGCGGGGATGGCCGGTCTGATCAAAACGGTGCTGGCCCTTAAACACAAGCAAATCCCGCCCTCGCTGCATTTCCGGCAACCCAATCCCAATATCGATTTTGACAATAGCCCGTTTTATGTCAATACGTCCCTCTCGAAATGGGAGAAAAATGGCACGCCGCGACGGGCCGGGGTGAGTTCGTTTGGGATGGGCGGCACGAACTGTCACCTGGTACTTGAAGAGGCGCCGGAGATCCCCCCCGGCCCCCCTTACAAAAGGGGGGAGATGGAAGATCCCCCCCAGCCCCCCTTGGGAAGGGGGGGGCCAGAAAGTTCATGCTTGGAAAGGGAAGATCCCCCCCAGCCCCCCTTGGGAAGGGGGGGGGCAGAAAGTTCATGCTTGGAAAGGGAAGATACCCCCCAGCCCCCCTTGGGAAGGGGGGGGCCAGAAAGTTCATGCTTGGAAAGGGAAGATACCCCCCAGCCCCCCTTGGGAAGGGGGGGGGCAGAAAGTTCATGCTTGGAAAGGGAAGATCCCCCCCAGCCCCCCTTGGGAAGGGGGGGGCCAGAAAGTTCATGCTTGGAAAGGGGGGAGCCGGGGAAAGGGCGTCCTCTGCATCTGTTGACGTTATCGGCCAAGACGGAAAAAGCGCTGTTGGAGTTGGTGGGGCGTTACGTTGACTATTTGGACTCGGAACCCGAGGCGGATTTGGGAGATATTTGTTTTACCGCGAATACCGGACGCCAGCATTTTAACCATCGTTTGGCTGTGGTGGCGAGCTCTCAAACCGAACTGCGGGAACAGTTGGCAACCGTTGACCCGGATAGTGTCAGAAAAGTGGAGGTCAAAGCCACAAAAGGAGCCATTGCATTTCTATTTACGGGTCAGGGTTCCCAATATGTGAATATGGGCCGGCAACTGTACGAGACTCAACCGACGTTCCGGGATGCGATCGCCCACTGTAATGAAATTCTACGGCCCGAGTTGGAGACGCCCTTACTCGATGTCCTCTATCCCCCAGAAGACATCGGAGATGCCAACCTGATCAATCAAACCGCCTACACCCAACCGGCTCTATTTGCCCTGGAATATGCCCTGTACCAGCTATGGACCTCCTGGGGCATTGAACCGGATATCGTCATGGGACACAGCATCGGCGAATATGTTGCCGCCTGCGTGGCCGGCGTGTTTAGCCTCGAAGACGGTTTGAAACTGATCGCCGAACGGGGGCGCCTGATGCAAGCCTTGCCACCGGGTGGGGAAATGGTTTCCCTGCGGGCGACGGAGGAACGGGTTAAGGCCTTGATCCCTCCCGACTCGACCGAAGTTTCCATCGCGGCCATTAACGGTCCGGAGAGTATCGTGATTTCCGGAACAGGGGAGGCGGTGCGAAAGGTTTGTGCGGTTCTGGAAGCAGAAGGCGTCAAAACCAAGCCGTTGACGGTTTCCCACGCCTTCCACTCGCCCCTGATGGAGCCGATGCTGGCAGAGTTTGAGAAAGCGGCGCGACAGATTGACTATTCGCCACCCAAGATGAAGCTGATTTCCAATGTGACGGGTTCTCTGGCTGGGGAGGAAGTGGCGACGCCCGAATATTGGTGCGGCCATGTGCGGCAGGCGGTGCGTTTTGCACCGGGGATGAAAGCAATTGATCGCCAGGATGTGGGAGTATTTATCGAAGTCGGCCCGAAACCGATTCTGTTGGGTATGGGGCGGCAGTGCCTACCCGAACATGAGGGGCGATGGCTTCCGAGTTTGCGTCAGGAGCGAGAAGATTGGCCGCAACTGTTGAGTTCTTTGGCACAATTGTATCTGGATGGAGTGGCGATCGCTTGGTCTGGCTTCGACCGGGATTATTCGCGCCGTCGGGAATTGCTCCCGACCTATCCCTTCCAGCGAGAGCGCTATTGGTTGGAGACTCCCGAGTGGTATCGCCGGGGTTTATTGGACCGGGCGGGTCAAGTCGCCTCTGAGTCCGAAAACGGCGAGTCCGCGGCGGGCGAGCCCCTGGAAAACTGCCTCTACGAAGTGGACTGGCAACCCCGGCCGCTCCCGCCGGGACAACCCCAACCGGCGAAACATTGGCTGATTTTCGCCGATGGGTACGCGATCGCCGATCGCCGGGGGGTCGGGGATCAGTTGGCGCGACGGTTGCGGGCGAGTGGCTGTCCCACGACGATCGCGGTTCCAGGGCCGGAATATCAGCGCAAGGACGACGGACATTTCACCCTCGACCCCGATCGCCCGGAACAGTTCCGGCAACTCCTACGGGCCGTCCCGGATGTGGAGGTCGTCGTTCAGATGTGGGGTTTGGATGCCCCCACAATTGAGACAACCACCCAGTTGGAAACGGCGACGAAAATGAGTCTGGGCAGTACCCTGCACCTGGTTCAAAGCCTGATCGAAGAATGTGCCGAACTGCCGAAGCTGTGGCTGATCACCCGAGGGGCGCAGCCGGCGGGTGATGCGGCGAACGTCCCGGAAATCGGCCAGTCTCCGCTCTGGGGAATGGGTCAAGCGATCGCCCTGGAACACCCGGAACTGCACTGCCGCATCGTCGATCTGGACCCGGATGCCGGGGCAGAAAATGAAGTCGAACTCTTGACAGAAATTGCCTCTTGTGATACAGAAGACCAGGTGGCGTTCCGGAACGGCACCCGCTACGTCCCCCGCCTGGTGTCCCGCCGTTTGGAGGAGAAACAACCGCTGGCTCTCAATGCCGATGGCACTTATTTGATTACCGGCGGTACGGGCGGTTTGGGATTGCGGGTCGCCGGTAGCATCGTCGAACGGGGGGGCAAAAATCTCGTTCTCGTCGGACGCGGCGAACCGAAACCCGAGGTCAAAGACCGGATCGAAGAACTGGAAGCGGCTGGGGTGCGGGTTATGAGTTATAGCTGCGACGTCTCCGATCCGGAAAAAGTGGCCGAGTTACTGGCGCACATCGACAACACCTTGCCCCCCCTGCGAGGCATCGTCCACGCGGCGGGAGTGGTGGACTTCTGCGGACTGTGGCAGCAGGACTGGACCCGCTTTGCCCGGGGGCTGGCGGCTAAAGTGCAAGGGACTTGGAACCTGCACTCGCTGACGGGCGATCGGCCTTTGGACTTCTTTGTGTGTTTCTCTTCCCTCGCTTCCTTGTTGGGTTCCCACGGTTTGGCCAGCTACGGGGCGGCGAACGAGTTTATGGATGCGATCGCCCATCACCGCCGTTCTCTGGGACTGCCGGCATTGAGCGTCAATTGGGGACCCTGGGCGGAAACGGGTATGAATGCCCGACTGGATGCGAACCACCGGCAACGGTTGTCCGCCTGGGGACTGGCGGAAATCGCCCCCGATCGCGGTTTGGCGGTCTTGGAGCAACTCTTGACCCAAGAGACGGCCCAGGTGGGAGTGCTGCCGGTGGATTGGTCTAAATGGCTCGGGCAGTTTTCTGAAGTGCCCCCGTTTTACGAACAAGTTGCCGCCAATACAGGTGATCGCCAAGAAGTAGAGACGCGATCCCCCCTAACCCCCCTTAATAAGGGGGGAACCGGATCTGTAGAGACGCGATCCCCCCTAACCCCCCTTAATAAGGGGGGAACCGGATCTGTAGAGACGCGATATATCGCATCTCTACCAGCAGAGCAGCGGCGATCGCATCTGATGTCACACCTGTGTACTTTGGTGGCGAAAACCCTGGGGTTGAAGAATGCCCAGCAAATTGATCCAAATACCCCGTTAGCCGATTTGGGACTGGATTCTTTGATGGCGATGGAATTGCGGCATCGTCTCAAATCGAGCTTGGGATGTTCCTTGGGTTCGACCTTTCTGTTTAAATATCCCACCGTGACGGCGTTGTTGGATTATTTGGAACAAGAGGATTTCGTGATTCCCGGCGAAACCACGCCAGCATCGAGCCCACCCACCCCGGACCGTTTGGGCGATCGCTCCACGGTGGTGCCCATTCGCCCGGAAGGGTCCCAACCCCCGCTGTTCTTGGTGTCGGGAATTTTGGGGAGCGTTTTCGACCTCTATCCCTTGGGGAAATATTTGGATGGCGACCGGCCTATTTACGGATTGCGATCGCTCGGCACCGATGAGGGTGAACAACCGTTAACCCGGATGGAAGAGATTGCGGCGTACCATATCCAATCCATACTCGAAATTCAGCCCGACGGACCCTATTATTTGGGCGGCCATTCCTTCGGCGGGAAAGTCGCCTTTGAAATGGCCCGACAGTTGCGATCGCGGGGTCAGGAAGTCGCCTTTTTGGCCGTCATGGACATTCAAGTGGGCGTCCCCGAACCGGAAAAAGATGTGGCTTCTTGGGATGAGTCCCGATGTCTTGCCCATTTGAGCAAAATTTATGGCAGCATTTTGGGGAAAGATTTGGGGGTCGAGTCTGGGGCGCTGCAACTTCTGAGCGATCGAGAACGGCTCGATTATTTACACTTGGTTTTGAAAATGGCCGGTCAGCCCTTGGCCCAAAGCGATTTGCGGCGAATGGCCGCTATTTATAAAGCCAATACTCAAGCCAGCGTCGAATACCGAATACCCAAGAGCGATCCGATACCGATGGTTCTCTTTCGGGCGGCGGAGGCGGGCGCCCTGGGAAATTATCTCCCGGATGAGGCCGGCACCGAAGCCGATCCCACCTGGGGATGGCAGGGGGCGATATCGGTTCCGATCCAGTGGGAATTGGTCCCGGGGAACCATTTCACGATGCTGGCCGAACCCCACGTCCGGGTTTTGGCCGAACGGCTGCAATTGGTTTTGGAGCAGTAAGCCATCAGGTTTCAGCTATCAGGGTACTCGGGACTTCCGAAAATGCCGAAACATTTCAATAATGGGCAGTTCACCGATGCTGATGGCTGAAAGCTTGTCCTGGGCTGGCCGAAGGGCTAACTGCTGATTGCCATCTGAAAATACGCGATTAAAACTCTCACAAAATGAACAAAAAAACCGACAAAGTGCATTTGGTTTACAGTGCCAAGAGTCCCGAAGAATTGGCGAAAAGATATGACGAATGGGCGAAAGAATACGAGGGAGATTTGTTGCCGGAAAACTACACCGGGCCGGAACCGGCGGCGGACGTTTTGGGCAAATATGTCTCCAAGGATGCCAGCATATTAGATGCGGGCGCCGGAACGGGTTTGGTCGGCGAAATCCTCCACCGGCGGGGCTACCGCAATATAGAAGCGATGGATCTGTCGGCCGGAATGCTGGAAGAAGCGCGGAAAAAAAATGTTTATACCGGATTTCACCAAGGCATCTTGGGCGAACCGTTGGAGTTGACAACTGACCGGTTTGATGCCATTATTAGTGTGGGCACGTTTACATTGGGTCATGCGCCGAGCCGCGGGTTTGACGAACTGATCCGGATTACCAAACCGGGAGGATACATCGTTTTTACTATCCGCCCGGACTATTACGAAAACAGCGATTTCAAAGATCAGCAAGCCGCCCTGGAAGCAGAAGGCAAATGGCGGTTGGTGGAAACAGGAGAACCGTTCCTCAACCTCCCGGAAGCCGAACCGGATATTTATTTGCAAGTCTGGGCTTATCAAGTTTGCTGATTTGGGCAGAGAAACTGAGGAGATAAAATTAATGCAGAATCTAGAAGAGAATTTATTAACCCAGAGCGATCGCTTTTTGACCGTGCGCGGCAAGCGATTTCATTACATCTGGTTGTACGACCATTGTTTGTGTCCCAAATGTCACCATCCCAGTTCCTTTCAAAAAATTCAAGATCTGAGTGATGCCGTAGAACTGCCCAAACCAAAATCAGCGAAGTTGCACGATGAAACGCTCATCATTGACTGGGAAGAAAACCCACCCCATCGCAGTATTTTTCCCGTATCTTGGCTATTAAATCGCGCTTATGACCCCCAACCCGAGCCGAGATTGGCTCCCCGGGAAAAGGTACTTTGGGACCCAGCCATGTTGGAAAGTAATCCACCCGAGTGGTGCGATTATAAACCGGATTGTTTTGAACCTTGGATGAATCAACTCTCTACCCTGGGCTTTACCCGATTGCGAAAAATGCCTTGGGAGAAGTTAAATGGGTTCATGTCTTCCATCGGGCCGACTTACTATCTCGGTCAAAATGGTCCTTACTGCACCGTCAAAGCAACTCCAAAAGATGGAGACAAATCCTTGTCCCCGGAGGGTCAGGACTTATCTTTCTTTGCCAATGGCTTATCGCCCCATACGGATATTACCTACCTCCCCACTCCCCAAATTGTACAACTGCTTTATTGTGTAGAAAATGAAGCATCTGGAGGGGAGTCTATCGTCATCGATGGGTTTCGAGTGGCGGAAGACTTTCGTCGAGATTATCCCCGTTACTTTGACATTTTGACTCGCACTCCTGTCACTTTCTCGCAATTCTATCAAAGCTGGCATTATTACGTTTCCCAGACTACGCCTATTCTCCAGGTCAAAGATACGGGGGAAGTCGCGAAGATATTCTTCTGCCATAAAAATTTAGACTTGGATTTACCGTTCGAGCAGGTAGAAAGTTTTTATGAAGCCTACTCTACCTTCTTTCGCTACCTGAAAAATCCCGCTTACGAATACTCTTTCCGGATGCGGCCGGGAGACTGCTTGTTGGTCCAGAATTTCCGAATTCTGCACGGACGCAAAGCCTTCGATCGCGGTTCGGGATCTCGGCATCTAGAAGTGTCCTATATGGACTGGAACTACTTTGCGGGGCGACGGGACTTTTATGCAGTAGAATTTTTGTACAAATCAATCGGAGGTTTCTGCGACAATGGATAGTCAAACTTACACCCGACTCGATACCCTGACTCGGGAACAGTGTGATTTTTCCTTCAAATGTTTTGAAGAAGAACTGGTCAACAATATCCCAGACCGAATTATTCAAAGTTTGCTCAACTTGCGAAACTATCACTTGGGAAGTCAAGTCAATAGCCTCGAACATTGCTTGCAAACAGCGACACGGGCATTTCGCGATGGGGCCGACGAAGAAATGGTGGTTTGTGCCTTGCTACACGATATTGGCGAAGAACTCGCACCCTACAATCACGGTCAAATGGCCGCCGCGATTTTACGCCCTTATATATCGCCGGAAAATGCTTGGATGCTGGAACATCACCAACTGTTTCAAGCCTATTACTACAACCATTTTATCGGGCGCGATCGCAACGAGCGCGACCGGTTCAAAGGGCATCCGGCTTTTGAACGAACTTTGATGTTCTGCGAAGGCTGGGATCAATTGTCTTTTGACCCCAATTATGATACCATGTCCCTGTCTGATTTTCGACCGATGCTCGAGTCAGTTTTGAGTCGGGAACCTTATGGTTCTATCAAATCCTGATCATTAACCACACAACATCTGTGTCCGAACCGTTCGGGCGAGATCGCTGTAGCAACCCGGTTTCTAAAAACCGTTTCAATCGTCGATAAATTCCGCTTCGCAGATGGTCGATTCTCGGTGGCTGAGATCGATTTCGTCCCACATTCCGTTCAATAATGTGGTGTGAAAGTATTCTCCCCCCTGATTCATTTCCACCTGCGGCGCTTCTTTGGAATAGTTCTGGCCCTGGGTGATGCTTCTTTGGGCCTGATAGTAAACGTAGGCATCCGCGTTGACGCACATGACGTGATAAAAGTCTTTGTTGGCGCCGACTTGATCGCCGATTTTATAACGCGCCAAACCCCGGTTTAAGTAGGCTTTAATGTAGCTGGGATCGATCGCCAGGGCCCGGTCAAAATCCGCGATCGCCGCCTTGACATCTTTGAGGCTGTAGTAGGCGCAACCGCGATTGTAGAAGGCGTAGACGTTGTAGGGATCGATTTTTAGGGCACTGTTGTAGTTGGCGATCGCCTCGTCGTATTGCCCCAACTGCTGCAGGCACAAACCCCGATTGATGTGGGCTTTGATATAGTGGGGATCGAGCTTCAAGGTGCGGTTGAAATCTTCGATCGCCTCCTGCTTTTTCCCTAAAATATAATAAGCCCTGCCCCGATTGTAATAGGTTTTGTGATTGTGGGAGTTGATTTCGATCGCTTGGTTGTAGTGAAGGATCGCCTCTTCGTTGTTTCCGGTTTGCGCGATCGCCAGTCCCAAGTTATTATAAACTCCGTCACTCTTCGGACTCAGTTTCAGGGCTTTTTTCAAGTCCCGCAGCGCCTTTTCCGACTCCCCCAAATGCCGCCAGGCGTTGCCGCGATTCAGATAAGCATCCACCAGCTTGGCATCGATCAACAGGGCGCTATTAAAATCTTTGATGGCTTTTTTGTAGTCTTTTAAGTAGTAATACAACAGCCCGCGATTGTTGTAGGCGATCGCGTGATTGGGGTTTTCTTCCAAAACCCGATTCAGGTCGTTCAAAGCACCTCGATAATTCCCTTGCTTGGCTTTTGTCAAACCTTGTTGATAGAGTTTTTTGGCTTTCATGGGAGAACTCCTCAAATGACTGGCTCGGGGTAGAATGTCGCGTTTTTAATAGAATTGACTGGCAACCGTTCGGCAGGCTACGGGGAATCAATATCAGTTATCGGGATGATGTCACGCGGGGATAGATTGACCCGTTCAGATAAACGATACGTTGGCAAATTGTCGGCTTGGAAAAATCCTGCGATCGCTATAGAATCGATTTCAAAATTTTAACCTTTCCATCTTTTTGGGAAGTCGGCTCGTCAGAAATTTCTGCACCGATCCCACATGGCGAATAGAAAGGATTCCAAGTCACCGCACAGATTCTATTATAGCAATCATATAGCTATGGGCGATCGTCTTCGGCTCAAATCCCCATCGAAAATCCCCCCATCTGCCGGAAATTGGGGGGAAATTTCGAGTCAACTGAAACGGTTCACGCCACTACGAAATTGACCAATTTGCCGGGGACGACGATCGCTTTCCGGATTGGTTTGCCCTCCAAATAGCGTTGGGCGACTTCGGATTCCCGGGCGAGATCTTCGAGGGTTTGCTTGTCCGCCCCGCTGGGAACCGGAATCGTCCCCCGGGTTTTGCCATTAATCTGGATCACCAGGGTAATTTCATCCACCGCCAATGCGGATTCGTCCAACTCGGGCCAGGACTGGACGTGGACGGACTCCCCGCCGCCCACCATTTGCCACAACTCCTCGGCGATGTGGGGGGCAAACGGCGCCAATAACTTCAGCAGAGTTTCGATTCCCTCAGCATAAACCGGCGACTCCCGCAGGTCCTTGGCATCGGAGAGGGCGTTACTGAGTTTCATCATCTCGGACACCGCCGTATTGAACTGGTAATCCCCCTCCAGGTCCTCCGTCACTTCTTTGATGGCGGTGTGAATTGCCCGCCGCAGGTCTTTTTCGGCTTTGTTGAGATTCCCTTTTTTGGCTTTTTTGCCGCCGGAAGGCTGACGGTTGGCAAAGTCCGCCACCAGCCGCCACACCCGATTCAGGAAGCGGAACTGTCCTTCAACATCGGCGTCGTCCCATTCTAAATCCTTCTCCGGCGGGGCTTTAAACAGGATGAACATCCGGGCGGTATCGGCCCCGTATTTCTCCATCACCACCAGGGGATCGACGCCGTTGTATTTGGATTTGGACATTTTTTCATAAAACACCTCCAAGCGATCGCCCGTCTCGGGATCTTTGGGGTCGTCGGGATTAACCTGGCCGGCGGGGATATATTTGCCCGTTTTCGGGTTTTTATAAGTCAACCCCTGTACCATCCCCTGAGTCAGCAGCCGCCGGAAGGGTTCGTCGCACTTCAACAAACCGCGATCGCGCAACACTTTCGTAAAAAAGCGAGAATACAATAAGTGCAGAATCGCGTGTTCGATGCCCCCCACATACTGATCCACCGGCATCCAATCGTTCGTTTTTTCCGGGTCAAATACCTGTGTTTCATTTTTGGCGTCGGGGTAACGGAGGAAATACCAGGACGAATCGATAAAAGTATCCATCGTGTCCGTCTCCCGCTTCGCCGGAGTCCCGCAACTCGGACAGGGAACATTCACCCAATCCTCCAACTTCGCCAACGGAGACGGCCCGCGGCCGCTGAACTCCACATTTTCCGGCAATTTCACGGGTAAATCGGCGTCGGGCACCGGAACCGCCCCACACTCGGGACAGTGAATGACGGGAATCGGAGAGCCCCAATACCGCTGTCGGGAAATCAGCCAGTCCCGCAACCGATACTGTATCCGCCCCTCGCCGTAGCCCTCATCTTCGGCATATTCAATCACCGCCTGTTTGCCGTGGGCGGAATGTTCCCCGCTGAACGGCCCGGACTCCACCATGATCCCCGGTTCGGTGTAGGCAACCTTCGCCTCGTCGGGGTCATTATCATTATCCGCGTCGTCGGGGACGATCACCTGCCGGATGGGCAAACTGTACTGGGTGGCGAAGGCGAAATCTCGGGTATCGTGGGCCGGAACCCCCATCACCGCCCCGGTTCCGTATTCGTACAGAACATAATCGGCAATCCAGATGGGCACTTCTTTTTCCGTGAAGGGATTGATCGCCTTCCCGCCGGTGGGCACGCCACGTTTGGGCTTGTCCTCGGCGGTCCGTTCCATCTCGCTTTCGGCGGTGACTTCTGCGATGAATGCCTCCACGTCCGCTTTCCGGTCTGGGGTGGTGACTTTCGCCACCAGGGGATGTTCCGGGGCGAGGACAACATACGTCACCCCATAAATTGTATCGGGGCGGGTGGTGAAGACGGAGATTGTCGCGTCGTGTCCGGCCACGGGGAAGTCCAAACGGGCGCCGACGGATTTGCCGATCCAGTTTTCCTGCATCAGTCGTACCCGTTCCGGCCAGCCGGGGAGTTTTTGCAAGTCGTTGAGGAGTTCTTCGGCGTAGTCGGTGATTTTCAGGAACCACTGGCGGAGCAATTTCCGCTCCACTTTGGCGCCAGACCGCCAGGAACACCCCTCGTTATCGACCTGTTCGTTGGCCAATACCGTCTGGTCGATGGGGTCCCAGTTGACGGCGGATTCTTTTTGGTAGGCGAGTCCGGCTTGGAAAAATTGCAGGAAAATCCACTGGGTCCATTTGTAATAGTCGGGGGAACAGGTGGCGACTTCGGCTTCCCAGTCGATGGAAAAGCCGAGGCGTTGCAGTTGGTCCCGCATTTGGGCGATGTTTTGGTTCGTCCACTCGGCGGGGGGGATGCCGCGATCGATGGCGGCGTTTTCGGCCGGAAGCCCGAAGGCGTCCCACCCCATCGGGTGCAGGACGCGGTATCCCTGCATCCGCTTGAGTCGGGCGATCACGTCGGTGATGGTGTAGTTGCGGACGTGACCCATGTGCAGGCTTCCCGAGGGGTAGGGAAACATGGATAGGGCGTAAAACTTGGGCTTCTGGGGGTCTGTCAGGGTTCGGTACAGGCCCCGTTCCGCCCAGGTGGTTTGCCACTTGTGTTCGATGGATGTGGGATGATATCGGGACTCCACAGCTTTCACTCCGTGCTGGCTTGCTCGTCAATTGTCACCGTCCATTTTTGCACAATGCGGGGGTCAATTCGTCCAGGGGACGTTGATGCTCCAGCGGTGGATTTCCCGATAGGCGGCTCGTGCCATGTCGTCGGTGACGATTCCGATGCGGTTTCTGAGGTAGTCGTCGGTAATTCCTAGGCGGATGCTGATGTCGTGGGCGCCGTCGGCCAGACTGGGGTCGATCGCGGTAATTTTCCAGCGTTCGCATTTTCCCAAAATTCGATGCACCAAATCTTCGACGATGATTTCCCAGTAATCCAAGTTGGTGGAGCGGCGGTCGAAGGACTCCATTTCCCAAAAGTTCTCTTCGATGTCGGGGGCTTCCCAGTCCGACAAAACATGATCTTGATAGGCTTTCCAAACGAAGGAGCGAAAAAAATATCGGGTCCGTTCGTCGGTGTCGATATTTCCTTCGAGTTCCGTTTCGACTTCCGCCTCAATTCGGATTTTTAAATAGGCGAAGGGAAGGTAGACCGCAGCTTCTAAAATGTGGGTGAGGGGCGGAGGGGGAATCGCCCGGTTTAAAAGGGCGGATAAACAGTCATTTAATAAGTAAAGTTTTTGATGGGTTGTCGCCGTATCAAATAGGGGATTTCCTGTTTGAGATCCCAACTCGTCAAAATTGTCGCCGAAAATATAGAGATCTTCGGCCAACAGTTGGACGGCCGCAATGAACAGATCGGCTTCCGTACCCGCCAAGGTGCGATCGCCCAAAGGTGTCCGCCAAGCCATACGGTTGATTAGATGGTTATTTAATGATCATACCACCCAGTTTGACAAAATGGCGGGGGATGGGAGCCGAGTCTCCGAAACCCGCCAATTTCAGAAAGCGATTAAAAATCCCGACTGCCGACGGCTGACTCCCGACTCCCTACTCCCTCTCCAAGGGGTTGAGGACGGCGCCCAAAAACAGGATCGTGCCGCTTTCAAAGTCTCTGATCAGGAAGATGAAGGGGCGATCAACCCGGATGCGATCGCGAACCGCGCTGCGACTGCCGGCAATGACTCCCGTGGCGGCGGAGGCTTCGGTTCCCCTCTCATTCACGTCCACGAAGGCTTTGTGGACGACATCGTACAGGTAAAACGGTTTTTCCGGGCTGATGCCGGACAAGTCTGCCGCTTCGGTAAATGCGGATTTCATCCCCATCGAACTCAAGGTCGATTTCATCTTAAAAGACGAAGTGAGTTGAAATTTGGGAAACCAGACTTCGAGTTCGACATATTCACTGGCCTCGATCCAGCTTTCCAAGCGGGCGATCGTGAGTTTTTTTTCCAACTGTTGTAAATCGCTATTTTCGTCGGGAAGCAGGACGACCATCGACAAGTTTCCTGCCGCGTAAGGCAATTCTAAAACTTGCAAGTCGGGCAGTTTATAGTAGCCGATCGCAACCTTGGGATGGTGCATCATCGGCACCGTAATTTCTTCTCCGGAAGGGAGGGTGAAGCGATCGCCCGCCGTCAGTTCTTCTGGAAATGGGAACAGCCAATCGCCTTTGAAATAGACGGCATTGGTGAGGACGAGTCGGGTCCACTCGTCCAAAATTCCGGCCGGAATGAGATCGCGAATTTGATTCTGTGTTTCTTGGCTGACCCAGGCATTAATTTGTTGCCGAGACGCTTCCGTATTTCCCCGAAAATCGACCGGAGTTAAGGGGGCATCGTAGTAGGTGCGGGTGATTTCCAGGAACGGTTCTTGGAAGGTGTAGCCGGACTGTCCCCAGAGGCGATTGACGATGCAAAGTTGAGAATTCGTGCGAGTTTTGATGTTATTTAGGAGGGTGGTAAATTCCGGGTGGAGGCTGTCGGGCGATCGCTCGAAGTGAAACACCCGGGCGATTTCCGCGGCGGTTTCGGTTCTCGCCCCGGCGTAGGTCATCGCCATTCCGACGGACAGGCTGTAGGGGGAGAAAAACAGATTTCCCCCCGTTTCGGTCTGCAGTCGGTTGTAAAGATCCAGGGCAAATTGATTGTTTTGATTCACGATCGCATCACTCTCCACAGCGACAATTTCGGGGGGATTATCGGCCGGCGGTTCGGGCAGGGGATGGGCGAGGGCGGGGTGGCAGACTCCCCAAACGGACAGCAGGAGGGCGAGTAGGAATCGCGATCGCGGGGGCGAGGATTTTTCACGCCGGGAAGGTTGCACTTTCATGGGACGGATCATCATTTGGGTTCTCCGATTCAATGTTAATGAATATCAATCGCGAATCGCCCCGAAAGTGATCAAATCCGGCGAGTTCAAAACATCAAAGAATAGACCGGAGAGCCGTTGTCGCAGAGGGGGCGATCGATGGCGGAACGGCGAAAAAAAACGGTTGCCGTCTTTTTAAATATCCGACCGAAAGCCACTTTCACCGGACATTTTCCCCCTCTAAAATTACGCTTTCAAAGCTGCCAAAACGGTGTCGTGAATGATGCCGTTGCTGACCACCACGCCGCGGTTGTCGTGCATCTTGCTGTCGGAGGCGAAATCCAGGGGTTTGCCGTTCATGTCGGTGACGCGGCCCCCGGCCTCTTCCACGACGATCGCCCCCGCCGCGTGGTCCCAAATATTCTCCCGGTAGTCGGGGTATTTGGGGGAGGGGAGGCGCAGGTACAGGGCCGCTTGTCCGGAGGCCACCGCCCCGTATTTGGCCTGGGAGTCCATCCGCACGGAGGGGGAGGTAATTCCGACGGCCTGGGCGATCGCATTTTGGCGGGACTGGTTGCCGTGGGCGGCTTCGACGCTTTCGACGAAGCGCAGATTTTCGGCGTCGTCGGCCTTCACGACCCGGATCGGGGCAAATTCCCCCGCCGCGATCGGTTTCATCGTCGCCCCTTCTCCGCGCACCGCCACGAACACCATGCCGGGGATATCAGTATCAGTCGGGTAGGCGGGACAACCCATAATTCCCAGTTTCACTTCCCCATCTTCGATCAAAGCCAAAGCGATCGCGTACTGGTCCTTCCGGAGAAATCCTTTCGTCCCGTCGATGGGGTCGAGGGTCCAGAACCGCCGCCCCACAGTGCCATTGCCGCGATCGATCCAAGTCGCCACGTCCTCCGGGGTCGCCTCCGGGAGAATCTCTTTCACATAATCGGTGACTTTGGCCAAATTGTCGGCCATTTCCGGCGATCGCAGGACGGTAGCATCTTCCTCGCCGACGATCGCATCGTCCGGAAAGGCTTCGGAGATGGCTTTGCAGATAATCGCCTGGGAACCGAAATCGGCCACCGTGACGGGGCTTTTATCTCCTTTTTCGATGGCGGGGGGAATCTCTTGGCGCACCCGTTCGCAGAGTCGGGCGGCGGCGAGGACGGCATCGAGGGCGACCTGTTTTTCGCGATCGTAGGGCATGAAAACTCCTCAAGGATTTTGGGGATGGATGGACCGGTCCGGTGTGAATCAGTTTGGATCCGCTCCTTTCCCAGCTTGGCACTTGGTCGGGTACTCGTCAAGATTTCCGAACTGGGGGGATGAAAGGCGATCGCGGAACCGGACTCGAATTTGAGTTAAACTCTAACAATTCCCACTCAAAAAAACTCTGAATATCCAAAATTTTACAATGGACAAAATCGACATTCGGGAGATCTTCGTGCACCCTGTCAAAGGCCTGACGCCGCAGCGGTGCGATCGCGTGGAATTGCTGGAAAATTTTGGCATCCGGGGCGATCGCGCCTTCGCCCTCATGTTCGCCGACACGGGAACCCCGAAACCCCGAACGCCCTGGCTTTCTAAAAAGCATTTCGCCGTCCAAAATGACTGGGGAAAATTAGCCGCCCTGGATTGTTCCTACGATGGGACTCGCCACACCCTGGAAATCAAACGAAATGGGGAATCCGTCCTGGTGGCGGATGTGGGGACTTCGGAGGGGCGCGATCGCGTGGGCGATTTTTTCACTGAATACCTGCAAACCCTGACGCCGAGTCCTTCGGCGCGGCACCCCCACGTCTCCCCGGTGCGCCTGGTGGGGACGCCGACGGGAGAAACCCGCTACCAAGACCGCGATCGCGGCCAAATTTCCATCATCTCCCAAGCCACCCTCGACGATATCGCCCGCCAAGTGGGACTCGGGGCGATGGACCCGCGGCGGTTCCGCCCCAATTTTATCGTCGATGGCGCCGATCCGTGGGCGGAGTTCGACTGGGTGGGGGGTCGCCTCCGGTTGGGTCCGGCCCTGGTGCAGGTGACGGCCCGCATCGGGCGCTGTCTCAATATCGATGTCAACCCCGACAGCGGCGATCGCGATTTTCCCCTCCTCTCCAAGCTTTCCGAAGGGTTCGGACAGGCCCAAACTGGAGTGATCGCCACGATCATCGAAGGTGGCACGGTCGCGAAGGGAGATATCGTCAAAATTGTAGACTGATCGGATTTTTCGCAAATCAAAGTCGAAAAAACATCGGTTATCGGCATTTTTAAAACTGCATCCGCAGCAGTCGAACCCCTGTTTTCTGAGACTTTCGGAGGAACCCCGGGCGGTTGAGGTCAAAAATTTTCTGCGACATTATCTCGAAAGGACGATGGATTTTGACTCGGCAATTGCTAACTTAAAACTAGAAGATTTTTAAATTGAATTGACATTCAAGACGTTAGCAGCGGGAGATAATTATGAATTTGCGATCGAAAGTTTGGCAGCCCTTCGCCATCCTGTCGGGCGGGATTTTCGCCGCCATGTTAGCCTTTTCTCCGATGGGAGTCGAGGCGAGGCCCCCATGGATCGGGGGGAACGGGGCGACCGATGTCCCCATGCACGATCTAGCCAGTCGCTATCAATTTTTATCGGCCGATTTGCAACCGGAAAACGGCGAAGTCAGCATCGAGTTAATCAATACGATGGATGCCCCGATCACCTATCAGTTGGTGGGAGATACACAAGCGAGACGTTTACGACCTTCCGAGGCGGTGATGTTGACCTCTGTCGAACCCCCAACCACCCTCAATATCTATCGGAAAGATGGCGGTTTGTTGTCCGCGATCGCCGAAGAAACTGACGACCCTTCAAAAGTGCAGATTATGGTCAATCCCACGGACGAATTGGAGGGCGACGAACGGGCGATTTGGATTAACGAAGAGGGCGAAGTTTTCGTCAACTAATCCATCGAAAACATTGACAGCTTGACGGGTCGGAGGAGAACCGGGTTTCAACCGCTTCGCGGACGAGAAACCCGGTTTTTGATTGATCAGGCAATAGGCAACAGGCAAAAGGCAATAGTGAGAATCAGTTTCCGACTCCCGACTCCCCATAGTTGGGTCGGTGATGTCTTGCAGATGACCGTTGCCTTTCGTGGACCGGGCGATCGCCTCCTGATGAACCATCGAATGATTCTCCTTTTCTAACTGTTTTTTAATCCAGAATTTAAGCTACTTTAGTTAAGACAAATACACTGCCCACATTGCCCCGCCCGATCCGCATATCTTCGTCCAGATAGGTGGTTTCGAGCCACCCCTGCTGGTCCCGTTCGGCGATGCTGAAATCCACCGCCAGGAATTTTTGACCCGATGCGATCGCGTCGATTAATTGGTTGGGGGATTGATATCCGATCAGGCGCTGCAAACCCACCACGAAGCGGTTGAATTTCACCTGCACCCGGCGCTCGGAGACGGCTTCAAACCGGGCGACGACACTGACCATTCCCTCCAAATAGGGGATGCCGGTCACTTCGGCGATGTTGTAGATTTTGCCTTCCTTGGCGCGGATACATTGGTAAACCTGCCCCAAGTTGTAGACTGGGACGCGATCGATTCCCAACAGTTCGTCGCTGCTGGTGTAGAGGAGGCGCCAGTTTCCGTCCAACAGTTCCGCCGCCTCCACCGGCCGCGGCGTCGGATTGTAATCTTCCAATTGGGCGATCGCGGACAAAATTGCCGTTTTTTCGGCCGGACTGGCCAGCAAACCCCGATTTTTTCCGGCGATGGCTTCCAGCAAAGTTGCTTTTTTAATCATATTGATTTAGAGTCCCTCAATCCAATTGATCCGACACCTGACGACATGGAAGATGCGAATTTTTCAAGGTGACTCAATTCTAACAACTTTGATTCTCAACCGGACACAACCTCAAGTGATATTCTAGCAGACCCCCATCGACCGATCATTGAAGATGGGGGATTTAACAGTTTGCGGAGTGGCTATTCGACGGCCAACATGACGTTGCTGGCTTTGATCACCGCGTAGGCTTCCGAACCTTCGGAGAGTCCCAAACTCTCCGCCGAGGCTTTCGAGATAATGGAAACGACCTCGACGCCGGGGGCGACTTCTAGGGTGACTTCGGCGTTGACTGCGCCGACAACGAGTTTTTTAACGGTTCCTTTGATGGTGTTTCTGGCGCTCAATTTCATGGCATTTTCCTCACAGCATAGAGTTGGATTTTGGACTGAAATTATTCTCGAATTTTGGCGAATTTATGCTATCATAATCTTTGGGCAAAAGCAACATGATTTTTTCGGGATTTAACTGAATTTTCCAGGGGAAGGGTTGCCCGTTCATTTCCTGCCATTTTTCGTGGGAAATATCGGCCTGTAGCTGATAATCTTCGGGATGACTGGGGGGATGATTTAACTTGAGGTAGAGGGCGATGTGTTTGGGGGATTGGATCGTGGAGACGACCCAACAGGAAAAGGTGTTTTCGGCATGGGGATGGTCGCTTTCTGGCCATAAATTCAGGCTTTCCCCCACTTGATACGCCCGGATTCCGATGTGGGTTAATTTTTGGGGCAGGGGGTTTGAGAATTGCAATTGACAGCCCCAGTCGGGGGCTTCGATCGCCCGTTCGGAAATGGCGATCGCCCGGGAAAAATTCTTGCATCCGGTGAGTTGGGCGGCGACTAAAGTGGGGGGGGTGTCGAATAGATCTCGGGTGGCCCCGTAGGCGGCGACTCGGCCCCGATCCATAATTAATAATCGGGGACAAATTCGATAGGCTTCGGAACGGTTGTGGGTGACAAATAAGGTGACGCCGGAATAGGTGTCGAGAATTTGGATTAATTCCCGTTCCATCTGATATCGGAGGTGGCTGTCGAGGGCGGAAAAGGGCTCGTCTAATAGCAGGATTTCCGGTTCTCCGGCTAAAGCCCGGGCGAGGGCAATTCGCTGCTGTTGTCCGCCGGAGAGTTGGTGGGGGTAGCGATCGCCCATTCCGGGCAGTCGGACGCGGATCAACTGCTGTTCGACTCGTTGCTTAATTTGACGAGAAGAGAGTCCCCGAGGCAAGCCAAAGGCGATATTTTGGGCAATTGTTAGATGGGGAAAGAGGGCGTAATTTTGAAACAGAAAACCCACGCGGCGATCGCGGCTGGGGAGGTCGATACCCCGTTCGGAGTCGAACAGCACCCGGCCGTTTAAAACGATGCGTCCGGAGGTGGGGGTTTCCATGCCGGCGATACACCGCAAAATCATGCTTTTTCCGGTTCCGGACGCCCCCAAAATTGCCAGCGGTTGTTCGCAATATCCGTCCAATTTGGCTTGCAGGGAAAAGCCGGAGAGTTCCTTGTAAATATTCACCTGCAACCCGGATGCGATCGCCGGATAGTCGGAGATCATCAAGTCCAGTTGGGTTTTAATTTTGGGAATTTTTTGGGGTTTTTCTTGACGCGATCGACGCCGCCCCGTCCACAGGTTCACCGCCGTAATCGCCGACAGGGAAATTGATAAAATCCCCCCCGACCAAACCCACGCTTCCCCCATTTTTCCGGCTTCCACCGCAGAATAAATCGCCAATGGAATGGTTTCGGTGACGCCGGGAATGTTGCCCGCCAGCATCAGCGTCGCCCCGAATTCTCCGAGTCCTCGAGCGAAGGCTAATGTCGCCCCAGAAATAATGCCCGGAAACGCCAGGGGAAGGGCGACCCGCCAAAAAATTGACAGTTCCGAAGCCCCCAAAATTCTCGCCGAACTCAACAGGTTAGCATCGATCTGTTCAAAGGCCCCGGAGGCGGTTTTGTACATCAGCGGAAATGTCACCACAGTGGCGGCGATGATGCCCGCGTACCAGGTAAAAACGATGTCGATTTTCAACAGATCCAACAGGGGACCTAGCAGTCCCCGCCGGCCGAAAATTTGCAGGAGAATAAATCCCACGACGGTGGGGGGCAAAATCAGGGGAGAAATGAAGATTCCGTCGATCAGGGATTTCCCGCGTCCGCGATAACCCTGGAGTTTGTAGGCGGCGATTATCCCCAATAAAAATGTAAAACCTGTGGCGATCGTGGCAATTTTTAAGGAAATCCACAGGGGCGAGAGGTCGGCTGGCATGATCAATTACCTGTCATCATCAGTCGGGCAAATACAGACAGTTATTAAACGCCGATTTTAAACTGTTTTGGGTTTTATATTTTTCTATTTTTCCCACAAAACTGTGGGAAAGTTTGTAGCCTAGATAACAGACCGATCAAATGGGCAAAATTTTGACGTCGATGTTGGCGGGTTTGGCGTAGTAGGGGGAAGTGGAGACGATGCCGTTAATGCCGGTGGCGGCATATTCGGCGATGTTGGCTTCGTCGATTCCCCCCGCCGCCAGTAGGGACATTCCGGGATGGATGGATTTGAGTTTGGGGATGATTTGGGATAAGTCGGCGGCGGACACTTTGTCGAATTGAATTTCGTCGATTCCGGCCTCCGCCAGGGCGATCGCATCTTCGGCTTCCGACACTTCGACGACGATCTTTTTTTCCAACATCTGAGGTTTGAGAATTGGCAGTTTTTGAATCAATCCTTCGAGGCCGCCGATAAAGTTGAGATGCTGTTCAAAAATCAGGATACTTTCCGAGAGCCCCAAACGGTGGGGATAGGCTGACCCGGCGAGAATGGCCCGGACGGCGATCGCTTTGGTTCCGGGGATGGATTTGCGGGTGGTGTACAGCATCACCTGGGGGTTGACTTCCCGGGCGAGTTGAACCAAACGATGGGTTTTTGTCGCCACACCGCAGGCGTATTCCAGCAGGTTTTGGGAGGCTTTCCAGACAGCGTGCAAAGCCCCGGCTTTTCCGGTGGCAATTAAGATGGGAGTTCCGGTTTCGAGGGTTTGACCGCTATCAACTTTTAAGGTAATTTCCGCCCCCACTTTCGTCAACATCGCGGCGGCTTCTTCCACGCAGGCGAGGCGGGTTTGATGGCGGGTCGCGTAGCGAATTTCCGCCGGTTTTTCGCCAAAGTTGAGGGCGTGGGTGGTGAGGTCGAAGTAGGGGACATCTTCTTGAATCAGGCGATCGATGAGTTGTTCGGGAATGAAAACCATTGGACTCGTGGTTGAGGGGTCAAAATTTGGCTTCAAGTTGCCATTTTAAATCCGTATTTTTCAAACACGGACTTTGCCGTTTCTCCGGATAGAAATTCGAGGTAACTTTGGGCGGCTTCCGGATTTTCGCTATCTTGGACGACGGCGATGGGGTAGACGATGGGGGAGTGGCTATTGGCGGGGGCATTTTCTACGATTCTGATGCGATCGCTCAAGGCGGCATCCGTGGCGTAAACCAACCCCGCGTCGGCGTTCCCTGCCTCGACAAAGGAAAGCACCTGGCGGACGTTATTTCCGAATACCAATTTATCCCGAATGTCTTCCAAAATGCCCAAATTGGTCAGCACTTCTTCGGCGTACTGTCCGGCGGGAACCGATGCAAATTCTCCCACGGCAATGCGACGGAGGTTTCCGGAGGTCAGGTCGGAAAAGCTGTTGACAGTTTCGCTATCTTGGGGTACGATTAAAACAATGGTATTTTGCAACAAGTTCTTTCGGGTTTCTGGACGGATAAAATCTTGTTCTTCCAAGGCATCCATCTGCCGTTGAGCTGCTGAAAGAAAAATGTCGGCTGGTGCCCCTTGTTCAATTTGTTGTTGCAGCGCCCCGGAAGAACCGAAGTTGTGTTGAATCGTGGTGTTTGGCTGTTGTTCGGGATAGAGCGTTGCCACCTCTTCCATCGCGTCGGTGACGCTGGCGGCGGCGGAAATTAACAGGGTGGTCGCTTCGGACTCGGGGGCGGGTTGTTGTTGGGCACAACTGACCGCGATCGCCAAGCAAAAGGCGGCAAAACCCCGTAGCATTAGGGGAAATAAGCGTCTTTGGGACATGGGAAATTAGATGTTTTGGGTATTCGGCTAAAAAGCACGGCTGAACGGGTCCTATGGCGAACTTGGGTATATTATTATGCAGTTGGATTGATCGCGTCTGTATCGGTAGTTACCTTTACCCGTAGCAAAAATTGCCGGTCAGTCGCTATGATATCCCTGAATTGCTGTGCGATCGCCCTTGTGAGGAGTCATGCAAACCCTAACCGAAACCCCGTCCACTGCGACGGAGAAACAAACCGTCCTGCTGCTGAACCCGCCGGGGGATAAAAAATACTTTCGGGACTACTATTGTACCAAAGTTTCCAAAGCCCATTATTACTACCACCCCGTCGATTTGGTGTATTTGAGTGGAACCCTATCCGAGGCGTTTCCGGTGGCGGTGATCGATGCGATCGCCGAATCTTTAACTGAGGAAGAATGTCGGCGGCGGGTGGAAGCGATCGCCCCGGACGTGATTTTATTTCTGATCTCGTCCCCTTCTTATAATTTAGACGTTCCCTTCATCACCCAACTCAAACAAACCCTTCCCGAAACTCGCTTTATCGGGACGGGCGACATCTACCGGGAATTCCAAGACGAAGCCCTGGAAATGCACCCATTTTTGGATGCCATTTTGCTGGATTTTTCCACCGACGATATTATCACATATCTCCAAAACGGGACGGGGGAGGTCATCAATAATATCATCTACCGCCACGGGGGAGAAATTGTCGCCGGGGAGGAGATCCACGGCAACGGAAATTTCCGCATCCCCACCCCCCGCTGGGACTTATTCCCCATCGACAGTTACCGCTTCCCCTTTGAACGGCGGGGGAAATTCGCCTCAATTTTAACCGATTTCGGCTGTGCCTACAGTTGTACATTTTGCCCGATCAGCACCTTGGGTTTCAAGCTGCGTCCGGTGGCGGATGTCGTCGCCGAAATTGAACTGTTGAAATCCTTGGGAGTGCGGGAACTGTTTTTCCGCGATCAGACCTTCGGAGTCAATAAAAAGCGGACCTTAGAACTGTGCGAAGCTCTGAAGCCTTTAAACATGAGTTGGACCTGTTTCACGCGGGTTGACGTGCTCAACGAAGCGATCGCCAAACCGATGAAAGAGGCGGGATGCCATACCATCATGTTCGGCATCGAATCGGCGGACGAAGAACTGTTGAAAAAGTACGAAAAAAATACCCAACAAAACCAGATGTTGGAAGCGATCGCCCTGTGTAAAAAATATGCGATCGAAACCGTCGGCACCTTCATCCTCGGACTCCCCGGAGACACGCGGGAATCCACGTTCAAAACCCTCGAATTTGCCAAAAAGCTGGATTTAGATTTCGCCTCTTTTAATATTGCCGTCCCCCGGTTCGGAACCGCCTTCCGAAAAGATGCCCTCGCCAACGGCTGGGCCAGCGAAGAAGAACTGGTATTCGAGTCTTCCGCCAGCAAACCCATCTGGCAGAATCAGACCCTTTCCAACGAGGAAATTTTTGAGATTCACCAACAGGTAAAGCGGGGATTTTACCTGCGTCCTGCTTATCTATTAAAGCGGATTTTCGGCATCCGCACCCCGCACCAATTCCTCAATTCTTTGGAAGGGTTTTACTTTTTGCTGTTCAAAAAATAACCCATCCCACCTGTAGGGGCAGTGCCTCCGCGCCTGCCCTCCTCACATTCCAACTTTTTTCTTTTCTACTCCCTATTCCCTACTCCCTACTCCCTACATTATAATAGGATTTGTACCAAGAAATAAACCGTTCCACCCCCACTTCAATGGGGGTGCTGGGTTGGAAGCCGACATCCTCGATCAGGGAATCCACATTGGCATAGGTGATCGCCAAATCTCCGGGCTGCATGGGAAGCATATTTTTTTCAGCCTTTTTCCCCAACAATTTTTCCAGGACTTCGATCAAATACATCAATTCAACCGGCTTATTATTGCCGATGTTGTAAACTTTATAGGGTGCGGTAGTTTTAACTCCGCCAATTTCGGTGCCGTCTTCTCCCGCAGTTGGGATGCGATCGATGACCCGAACCACCCCCTCGACCACATCATCGACGTAGGTGAAATCTCGCTTCATATCTCCGTAGTTGAAAATGTTGATCGGCCGATCGGCCAGAATGGCTTTAGTAAAGATAAACATCGCCATATCCGGGCGACCCCAGGGGCCGTAAACCGTGAAAAATCGCAGTCCGGTAACGGGGATGTTGTAGAGGTGGCTGTAGCTGTGGGCCATCAGTTCGTTGGCTTTCTTGGTCGCCGCGTACAAACTTACCGGATAATCGACATAATCTTCGACGGAAAAAGGCACGGTTTTGTTAGACCCGTAAACCGAACTGGAGGAGGCGAAAACCAGGTGTTTGATCTGGTGATGGCGACAGCATTCTAAGATGTTCATAAATCCCACCAAATTGCTGTCAACGTAGGCGTAGGGATTTTCGAGGGAATAGCGGACGCCCGCCTGGGCCGCCATGTTGGCGACCGCATCAAAATGGTGGTCGGAAAATAGCTTTTCGATCCCGGGGCGATCGCACAAATCCAACTGATAAAATGTAAAGGCTTCTTGGGGCTTAAGTTGGGCGAGGCGGTTCTCCTTCAAAGACACTTCGTAATAATCGTTGATATTGTCAATTCCGACCACCGTATCTCCCCGTTCCAGCAGCCGCTGACACAGGTGAAAACCGATAAATCCCGCCGCACCAGTTACTAAAATTTTCACTAACTTTTCTCCTACAAACTCCAGTAGTGAACCTCGGATGTCATCAAAGCCGGATCTAAAACGGATTTGACATCCATCACAACACCCCGAATATTCAAGCCAGCCAGCAATTGTTCCGGTGGCATCTCCAAATAAAATTGATGGGGCACCGCCAGGACGATCGCATCTAAATTGCACAAGTCCGACCAGTCTATTAATGTCATATCATATTCCCGGCGGGCGAGGTTAGGATTGGCGAGGGGATCGTGGATGAGGGGCTCGATGCCAAATTGCTTCAATTCGGCGACGATATCGGGGACGCGGCTGTTGCGGAGATCGGGGACATTTTCCTTGAATGTGAGGCCGAAAATGGCGACTCGGGCGCCGGAGATGGGGCGATCGGCTTCCACTAACAATTTAACCAAACGCTGGGCGAGATAGGTGCCCATGCTGTCGTTGATGCGGCGTCCGGCTAAAATAACTTGGGGGTGGTATCCCAACTGTTCGGCTTTGGTGGTGAGGTAGTAGGGATCGACGCCGATGCAGTGTCCCCCGACGAGTCCGGGGGTGAAGGGGAGAAAATTCCATTTGGTCCCGGCGGCGGCGAGGACGTCGTGGGTGCGAATGTGGAGGCGATCGCAAATAATTGCCAATTCGTTCATTAAGGCGATATTGAGATCCCGCTGAATATTTTCGATCACTTTGGCGGCTTCGGCTACCTTGATGCTGGGGGTTTCGTACACCCCCGCTTTCACCACTTTTCCGTAGACGGCGGCGATGCGTTTCCGGGTGGCTTCGTCTTCCCCCGACACCACTTTGACGATTTTTTCGAGGCTGTGGGTGCGATCGCCCGGATTGATCCGTTCCGGGGAATATCCCAGTTTGAAATCGACCCCCTGTTTCAACCCGGAAACCCGGGCTAAAATTCCGCCGCAGATCTCCTCCGTCACCCCCGGATAAACGGTGGATTCGTAAACGATAATATCCCCCGGTTTGATAATTTTTCCCAAACTTTCGGAAGCCCTCATCAGGGGTGTCAAATTGGGTTGGTGGTTGTCGTCTACGGGGGTGGGGACGGCGACGATGAAAAAGTTGCGATCGCCGATTTCTTCCAGATTTGCCGTCACTTTCAGGGGGGAATTGTTCAGGACTTCCGGCGACACCTCCCCGGTGCGATCGCACCCCTGTTTTAATTCTAATACCCGGTCTATATTAATGTCAAATCCCACCGTCCCCGGAAACTGTTCCGCGAAGGCGACGGCGACGGGCAAACCGACGTATCCCAAACCGATGACGGCTATTTTATGTTCTGAAAGCGGTATCATTCCCGATGGTTTCTTGCAGTTTAAACTGGGGTGTTAACGAGGGGCGTTTCTCCGGATTTTTCCAATTTCACCAATTCCCCCGCCGTCACAAAAGAATAACCCGAGAGTCGCAACCAGGCGATCGCCTTTTCCAGCGTCCGCAACGCCGAACCCCGACGGCGAGTATACCACAGTTTCGCCCCCCGAGGAATAGCGAACCCCTCCACCGGATAGGCGGGGATAAAATCGAAGGGGTGCATATATAAATGTACCAGGGATGGCAGGGGAGAAAATTGCGTCAATAATTGAATTGAGGATAGGTTGAATAAATCCACCCACAGCAGCCCCATCGGCAAGGGAATCAACGGCAATTGATTCACAGGAATTTCCCAAATTCCTTCTCTCATGTGGGGAAGTTGCGACACTTCCCGGTTGTCGAATCGGGTCGGCATTTTTCCGCCAAAAACAGAGGAATCGTACTCGTAACCCGCCCGTTTCAATTCGGCAAATAGCCCGTCCGTAATTCTCGCCTGGGGGGCGCGAAATCCCGATACCGTTTGCCCCGTGGCAGTTTCTAACACTGCTTTCGATTTCGATAATTCTTCTCGTATTTCCTCCCGCGACAATTCCGGCATCCGGCGGTGGGTGAAGCCGTGGGAGGCGATTTCATACCCTGCGGATACTGCCAAATTCAACGCCTCGGAAATGTGGGGGACGCTTTCCCCGTTCACAAATAGGGTGGCGGGGATTTCATATTTCTGCAAAATCTCAAAAATCGCCGGAATTCCCATCCGGACGCCCCGCAAATATTCCGGCTGGGCGGGCAGTCTCCCCCCCCAGTCGGGCTCCACGTCAATGGAGGCGATCGCGATGCGGTTTTGTCCGAAAATAGAAGCCATGATTCCCAAATCTCAACATCGTGTAGCACAAGCTTCTAGCTTGTCGTAGATACAGTTGTGTAGCACAAGCTTCTAGCTTGTCGTAGATACAGTTGTG